>JAFXMW010000079.1 GCA_017530105.1 Bacteroidales bacterium | reverse complement strand
TATATCACTACAAAGGAGAACTGACGGACAACCAACGTAACTCGACTACAATACCCAGGCAAAAGAAAACAGCCCTGGACGGCCAAACTAATGCCTTCCGACTTGGAACAGACGATACGACATGGCACGCCTTACCAACATAAAGACAACGGCCACCGGTTTTCTTGTTCGACCGGTGCCTATTGTGTCCGCAGAACGGAATGTTTGGAAACAATTAGGCCGGGACTTTTTCAAATCCCGGCCTATAAAGAGAGCCTTAATTGTGCTTTAGAAAATCTTTATTCGCCTTTCTGCTCTTTCTCGATTTCCTCTTTCAGGCTGGCAAGAACGCTGAGGTCGCCGAGAGTGGTCTTTTCAAGAGTCTCGTTGATTTTCTTAACGGTCTTCTTGGTGGCGCGCTCTTTCTTGACTTCCTCGTTCTCGCTCTTCTGGCGCTCGCTGTCGAGGGCGTCTTGATAAACGCGGGAGTGAGAAACGATGATTTTCTTGTTCTCCTTGGAGAATTCGATGACCTTGAAGTCGAGGGTTTCACCCTGACGGGCTTTGCTCTTGTCTTCTTTCTCGAGGTGACGCATGGGGGCGAAGCCTTCAACACCATAAGGCAGAGTGACGGTGGCACCCTTGTCGTTGATGTTGGTGATGGTGCCCTGGTGGACAGTGCCTACACCAAAGAGTGATTCGTAAACATCCCAAGGATTCTCTTCGAGCTGTTTGTGTCCGAGGGTGAGACGACGGTTTTCGGCGTCGACTTCGAGAACAACCACTTCGATGCTGTCGCCAATCTTGGTGAACTCGGCGGGGTGTTTGATTTTCTTGCTCCAGCTGAGGTCGCTGATGTGGATGAGACCGTCAACGCCTTCCTCAAGCTCGACGAAGATGCCGAAGTTGGTGAAGTTGCGGACGACGGCGGTGTGCTTGCTGCCCACAGGATATTTTTCGCTGATGGTGAGCCAGGGGTCGGGCATGAGTTGCTTGAGACCAAGGCTCATCTTGCGCTGCTCGCGGTCGAGGGTGAGGATGACGGCTTCGACTTCCTGTCCAACTTTGAGGAAGTCCTGAGCGCTGCGGAGGTGCTGGCTCCAGCTCATCTCGCTGACGTGGATGAGACCTTCGACACCGGGAACCACTTCGACAAATGCACCGTAGTCGGCAATGACCACCACTTTACCGTGGACATGGTCGCCTTCCTTGAGGTTGGCATCGAGAGCATCCCAGGGGTGAGGAGTGAGCTGTTTGAGACCGAGGGCGATGCGATGCTTGGCTTCGTCGAAATCGAGGATAACGACGTTGATTTTCTGGTCAAGCTCGACAATGTCCTTGGGATCGGAAACACGGCCCCAGCTGAGGTCGGTGATGTGGATAAGACCGTCGACACCGCCCAGGTCGATGAACACGCCGTAGGGGGTGATGTTCTTGACGGTGCCTTCCAGCACCTGTCCTTTTTCGAGGTGGCTGATGATTTCGGCCTTCTGGGCTTCAATCTCGTCCTCGATAAGGGCTTTGTGAGAAACCACAACGTTCTTGTATTCGTGGTTGATTTTCACAACCTTGAACTCCATGCTCTTGTCGACGAAGACATCGTAGTCGCGGATGGGTTTGACGTCGATTTGAGAACCGGGGAGGAAAGCTTCGATGTTGTCGAAAACGGTGACAATGAGACCACCTTTGGTACGGCTCTTGACGTAACCGGTGATGATTTCCTGATTTTCGTAGGCCTGGTTGACACGCTCCCAGCTCTTGAGGATGCGGGCTTTCTTGTGGGAGAGGATAAGCTGACCGTTGGAGTCTTCCTGACTTTCGACATAGACTTCGATTTTGTCGCCGACTTTGAAATCGGGGTTGTAACGGAGTTCGGAAGCGGGGATGACACCGTCGCTCTTGAAACCAATGTTGACGACGGCCTCGCGGTCGCTGATGCTGACGATTGTGCCTTCAATAACTTCCTGTTCGGTGAATGATTTGAAGGTTTGCTCGTACTGTTCGGTCATTTGTTTGACCTTTTCGCTGTTGACTTCTTCTTTTTTATCGATAGCAGTCCAGTCAAAATCTGCTAACGGTTGCACATTTTTATAATCCATTTGTGCGTTTTTTTTGTATTTATGACCCCCTGCCGGGTCGGGTTAAACATATCGAAAACGCTGAGTAATACCGCATTGGCAGGCATACAGCTACCCAAACGTGAGTTGCAAAGATACGAAAATTATTTTAATTATCAACAATTTAAGGCGACAATTACGCTTTTTGAAAGAAAAAATGGCTTTCGACACAATACTTTCGGCATTATTACGTTTTTGGGCGGAAAGAAAAGGAATAATACTACTATGGAAAAGAAGTCTTTTTTTAAACGCACACCTGTAAAGATTTTATTGGTGACCTTGGGATTTGTCGTCACCATAATGTTGGGTTGCATCCCGCTCACGTTGGTTTTGTCGATGTATCAGAAACTGTCCATCCGCATCATAATAGCCGTGGCAGGTGGTTTATGGGCCATCTTTACCACAATATGGCTGTGGGCAAGATTCGACTATACAGAGCTGTGGAGAACATGGGCAAGAGAGATGAAGGTGGACAAGATGATGAAGCTTTCCGAGAAATTCCCCGAGTATCAGCAGCTGAAAGAGAAGTATCCTGCCGCCATTTCGCACCACGAACGCCATTGGAGGCACAAGAAGAAAAAGGTTTCGAACGATTTGATGGTTAAGATGGCTCTTGAAGTGCCCGAGGAAGAATGGGCAGCGCGTGAAGAGTTCATCCTCAAAAATCGCGAGGAAAGAAAAGCCTTCCGCGAACACCGTCCGCCCACACTACAGGACCAGAACACTATCGCAGGAGAGAAAATTTAAGGGAGAACATCCCTAAACAATAAATGACTCCGGTGCTGAAAGATCAGACCGGAGTCATTTATTTTGCGCAGGAAATTATTCTGTGGGGATGTCCTTGTTGACATTCTTGCTGCCCCAGAGGGCATAGAAGAGGATGTAGGCAAAGCCGGCTACGGCAATCCAATAGCTGGGCTGATAGCCTGAGGGGCCAAAGATATCAACCACTGCATTCATGAGCAGGGGAAGGATACCACCGCCGCACACCAATGCCATGAAAAGGCCCGAGGCACGCTCGGTGTATTTGCCAAGACCCTCGACTGCCAGGTTGAAGATGCCGCCCCACATCACCGAGGTGCAGAGACCCACACATACGAGCAGGGCTGCACTGAGGGGTATGAGGTTCATGCCAAAGCCATGGGCTCCGTTGAAGCCGGGGAAACTAACCATGGAGGTGGTGGGGATGAAGATGGCAAGCACTACCAGAATGACAGCCGCCGAAGCCACAACGGCAATCATTTTGCGGGCTGACACTTTGCTGCCCACAAGGCCGCCGATAAGACGCCCCACAAGCATGAGGAGCCAGTAGAAGGCGGTGACGGAGCCTGCAACGGCCTCGGCGCTTATGCCCTCAGCAAAGAAATTCATTTCGGGATTCTGCAGCCATTTGTTCAGCACGTTGGGAACACCCACCTCAACACCTACATATATAAAGATGGCAATGGCGCCGAGGACAAAGTGACGGAACTGGAAGATGCCCTTGAGGGGAACGTCAGAGGAGGAGGACTTTTTGCTTCCTTCGTTTTCGGGTATTTTGGTAAGAAGGATGACTACAAAAGCCAGGGCAAAGATAGCCAAAGCAGTGTACATGAGGGGGAAAGTGTCGCTGATTTTGGCATCGACAATGCTCGGGATAAGCAGACCGGTGATGACAATGACGGCGGTGCCGCAGAGGGAGTTGAAGGTTCCGCCAAACTGAATGAGCTGGTTGCCTTTGTTGCCACCGCCACCCAAGCGGTTAAGCATGGGATTGACAACGGTGTTGAGCAGACACATGCTGAAACCTGCAACGAAGGCCCCGATGAGGTATACTGCAAAACTGCCCACCAGACCAGAGCAAAGCTGGATTCCAACGCCCACAAAACCGACAGCCACGGCAATAAGGGCTGTGGCTTTATAGCCGCGTTTCTGCAAGAGATTGCCGGCAGGAATGCCCATAATGGCGTAGGCTATGAAATTGGCAAAAACGCCCAAAGTGCCTTGCCAGTTGGGGATGGTAAACTGGTTTTTAAGAATATCGCCCATAGGAGAGGCGAGGTTGGTGACAAAGGAGATCATGCCGAAGAGCAGGATCATCACAATGATAGGAATGGTGTAATTTTGTTTCTTTTCCATAGTCGAACAGAATTTGTTGATTAATAAAAGACGCATGGCGACGGCTGTCACCATGCGTCACTATTCAAGGCATTAAATGTGCATGACTTACCCTTTCAATGCTTCGGAGCCGCTGACAATCTCGATAATCTCGTTGGTGATGGCCGCCTGACGCGCCTTGTTGTAACTAAGGCGCAACTCTTTGAGGAGTTCGGTGGCGTTGTCGGTGGCTTTCTGCATGGCATTCATACGGGCGCCGTGTTCCGAGGCCAGAGAGTCGAGAATGACACGGTAGAAATGAGAGCGCAAGGTGAGCGGAATCATTTCACGCAGGATTGCCTCCTTTGACGGTTCGTAGATGTAGTCGTTGGCTACACTCGAACGCGAAACCTTATCGGTCTCGACAGGGACGATGGGCAGGAACTGCTCGGTGGTGAGTATTTGCACTAAAGAGTTCTTAAACTGATTGTAAATCAATTCTACCCGGTCGTACTTCTTGTCGCAGAACTGCTGCATTACATCGTCGGCCAAAGTGGCGACGGAATCGAAAGAGGCGTTGTCCAACAACTCGTCGCAGGATGCCACAACATTGTCAAAACGCTTGCCGAAATACTCACTGCATCGCTTGCCAATGGTAATCATGGCCAGACGGGCGGGCTGGTCGGCAGTTGCGGTGGCGCGGTAATGGTCAATCCGGGCCTGGGCCTGCTTGATAACATTGCTGTTGAAGGCACCGCACAGACCCTTGTTGGAGGTCACCACCACCAGCAGGACATTCTCAAGGCGGCGCACCTCATGGTATGGGGTTTGCACGCCGTCGCCCGTGTCGATGTCAGCGGCTATTTGTCCCAGCTGGTTTGCATAAGGACGCATGCCGACAATGGCGTTCTGCGCACGGCGGAACTTGGCCGCCGAAACCATCTTCATGGCCGAAGTGATTTGCTGCGTGGAACTGACCGAGGCGATACGGGTTCGGACTTCTTTTAAATTAGCCATACTTTATTATTTTGCGTATTTCTCAGCCATGTCGAGAGCGACGCTGCGGAGGGTGTCGAGGTCTTCGTCGACAAGCTTTCCTTTACGGAGGTTTTCAAGAATAGCGGGATGGTTCTGATGGAGGAAGAAGAGGTACTCGGACTCGAAGTTGTGCACCTTGTCGGTGGGCACCTTCTGGAGCAGACCCTTCGTACCGCAGAAGATGATGGCCACTTGGTCTTCAACCGCCATGGGGCTGAACTGCGGCTGTTTCAATATCTCCACATTACGGGCACCTTTGTCGAGCACAGCCTTGGTGGCGGCGTCGAGGTCGGAGCCGAATTTGGAGAAAGCCTCCAACTCACGATACTGAGCCTGGTCGAGTTTCAGGGTACCGGCAATCTTCTTCATCGACTTAATCTGAGCCTTACCACCCACACGCGACACCGAAATACCGACGTTAATGGCCGGGCGGATACCGGCATTGAACAGGTTGGTCTCAAGGAATATCTGACCATCGGTAATGGAAATCACATTGGTGGGGATATATGCCGACACGTCGCCAGCCTGAGTCTCGATAATAGGCAGTGCCGTGAGCGAGCCACCACCCTTCACCTTGTCCTTCAAACAGGCGGGAAGGTCATTCATCTGGCGGGCGATGTCGTCGCTCTGGATGATGCGTGCAGCACGCTCCAGCAGACGGCTGTGGAGGTAGAACACATCGCCAGGGTAAGCCTCACGTCCCGGCGGACGACGGAGAAGCAAGGAGACCTCACGGTAAGCCACAGCCTGCTTGCTCAAATCATCGTAAATCACCAAGGCGTTGCGTCCCGTGTCACGGAAATATTCACCTATAGCGGCACCGGCAAAGGGGGCATAGAACTGCATGGCAGCAGGGTCGGAAGCGGTGGCGGCAACAACAATGGTGTAGGCCATGGCACCCTTCTCCTCAAGGTTCTTGACCATATTGGCCACAGTGGAACCCTTCTGGCCACATGCCACGTAGATGCAATAAACAGGGTCGCCGGCATCATAGAAATTCTTCTGGTTAATGATGGTGTCGATAGCAATGGCCGTCTTACCTGTCTGGCGGTCGCCGATAATCAGCTCGCGCTGTCCGCGTCCGATAGGAATCATCGAGTCGATAGCCTTGATACCGGTCTGCAAAGGTTGCTCCACAGGCTGACGGAAGATGACACCGGGAGCCTTGCGCTCGATAGGCATCTCGAACAGTTCTCCCTGAATGACACCCTTACCGTCGATGGGTTCACCGATGGTGTTGATGACACGACCCACAAGACCTTCGCCCACACGGATGGAAGCGATGCGTTTGGTACGCTTCACCGTGTCGCCCTCGTTGATGGTGCTGGCCTCGGCCAACATCACCACACCGACGTTGTCTTCTTCAAGGTTCTGGACAATGCCCTGCTCGCCGGAAGAGAACTCTACCAGCTCTCCAGCCTGGGCATTGTTGAGGCCATAAACACGGGCAATGCCGTCGCCTACGGTGAGGACCGTACCGACCTCCTCCAGTGCCACGTCAAGGTTGACATCGGCCAATTGTTTCTTCAGAATCGCCGATACTTCGGCAGGTTTAATTTCTGACATATATGCTTGTATTTATTATTTTCCTACAATTTACTTTCATAAACATTCTTGTCGAACTGCTGACGGAGTTTGACCAGCCTGCTGCTCAGGCGGGCATCGTAAATATTGTTGTCAAACTCCATGGCAAAACCGCCAATAATACGGGGGTCCGTCTTGGTTTCGAGCTCCACATCCCTGTGGGTATGCGATGCAATGGCCTTGCTCACCATGTCCAGCACCGACTGGTCCACCTCTTCGGCCGTGGTGAATTTCGAGAGGACAATATTATGGCTATCGCGATACAAGTCGAGATATGACGATGCGATACCACGCAGATTGAACGAGCGGTTTTTCTTAACCACAAATTCAATAAATGCCATCGTGGTTTTGCTCACTTTCTGTCCGAACAGGTCGTCGACAATAGCTGTCTTTTTCGACATCTTCATCTCCGGGTTGCGGAAGACGGCGTTCAGCTCCCTGTTCTCCTCACAGACAGCCTTCACCAGCCTCATATCCTTTGCCACGGCTTCCTGTTCTCCCAGGTCGCCGGCCAGCATGAAGAGAGCCTTCGCGTAATTGATGTTTATTCTATAGTCTTGCACGGTTTACTGATAAGTTGTATTCAACGATTGGTTTATTCTCCGCTCCAAAACAAACAAGCTCTTGGAGGGCAGGAACGACACACCTTTTAGTTGAGATGGGCTTCCTCAAGTTCACGGGCAATCAAACTGTTGGCCTTCTGCTTGTCCGACAGTTCTGCCTTCATCAACTTCTCCGCTATGTCTATCGAAAGCGTGGCAATCTGATTCTTCAGATCATGCATAGCCTTGAGTTTCTCATAATTGATGCTCTCGCGAGCACTCTCAACAATGCGGTCGGCCTCTTCGGTTGCCTTGACACGGGCGTCCTCGATAATCTTCTCGCTGGTGAGGCGGGCGTTACGCAACAGCTCGTCGCGCTCTATCTTGGCCTCTCTCAGCAAATCCTCGTTGTGAGCTGTGAGCTGTTTCATCTCCTCACGAGCCTTTTCAGCGGCGTTCAACGAGTCGGCGATAGCCTGTTCTCTCTTCTTGAGCGACTTCAGCAGCATCGGCCATCCCCATTTGCCAAGGATAAATGCCAACACACCAAACGATACCAACATCCAGAAGAATGTTCCTAAACCGGGACTAATTAACGGATTGTTCATTTATTTCTTTTTATTGATTTCCTACATATTTGTTCGTTGGAGAAACGGATGTTGGCGCCAATCGCGCCAACATCCCTTCCTGTTTACGTCGGATCTACTTGAGGACAACCAGCAAGCAGACAACCACTGCGAAGAAGGCAACACCTTCAACCAGTGCGGCGGCAATGATCATGGTGGAACGGATGTCTCCACCAGCCTCGGGCTGACGGGCCATGCCTTCCATTGCTCCCTGACCGATTTTACCAATACCCAGACCGGCACCTATGGTTGCCAGACCGGCTCCGACGGCTGCTCCGAAATAACCCCAGGCCATTTGGGCAGCTGCTTGTAATAAAATGAGTAATGACATAGTTGTGTTTTTTATGTGTTTTATTAATGTATTTATTTTTATTTCAACGTCTTAACCATACTCATACACCCAAATTCACGACTCACTTTTGAACACGCAAAATTATGAAAAAAATTTCACCCACACAAGTTTTTAACACTATTATTCTTAATTTTTTTCACAATAAACTGATTTGCAGACATGTCCGAATTCACTTTTCCCTCTCAGGCAAACCTCACATCGGTGGAAATTCGGTGCGACATGGCAAAAATAGCTAATAAACTGACTATCAACACTGCATCACAGCCGCACAAATCCGGTCGAGACATTCCTCCAAAACTGCACGCGGACATCCCAGATTAATCCTGAAACAGCATCGGTAATCCTTGCCGCCAAACGTGGTGCCATCGTTCAACGCCACCCTGGCCCTGTTTATCAACGCATCCTTCAGCTCCTCGTGGCTCTTCCCCAAAGCGGTGAAATCGAGCCAAGCCAGATACGACGCCTCGGGCAGCACGGCCTTCACAGCAGGCATTTTCTTCTCCAGCCAGTTGCGCAGAAATTCCACATTCCCCTCCAGATATTGCAGCATCTGCCGCAGCCACTCTTCGCCGTGGGCGAAAGCGGCCTCGGCACCCACAAAGGCAAATATGTTGCCTCCAGCCACTTCATATCCGTCAAGGTAGCCGAAAAAACGCTTCCTCAGCGATTCGTTGGGGCAATAGCACACCGAGCTGCCCAACCCTGCCATGTTGAAAGTCTTGCTGGGAGCCATAAAAGTGATGGAAATATCCTTTGCGTGCTGGCTGACGGTGCTGAAACTCACATGACGGTGACCCGGCAGCGTCATGTCGGCGTGTATCTCGTCCGAAATCACGTTTACATTGTTTCTATAACAAATGTCGGCCACCTTCCTCAGCACCTCTTCGCCCCACACCGTGCCGCCCGGGTTGTGGGGATTGCTCAACACCATCCAGCGGCACTGGCGCGCACGCCATTCCAAATCCTCAAAATCGATGGCAAACCGGCCGTCAACCACCTGCAGGGGGCTGCACACCACCTGCCTGTGCCCGTTCTGCGGCAGGTTCAGGAAAGGGGGATACACCGGCGTGGTCACCAGCATTCCCTCGCCCGGCTGGGTCATGGCCTGCATCACAAACGAAATGCCCGCCACGATGCCAGGAATGAAATGCAGCTCCTCGCGGCCGCAATCTATACTATAATGTTTTTTCAGCCACTGCCACACAGCCTGCCAATAGCCATCCTCGGCCATGGCATAGCCCAGCACCTCGTGCTCGCAACGGCGGCGCAAGGCCTCCATAATGAAATCGGGAGTGCGGAAATCCATGTCCGCCACCCACATGGGCATCAAATCGTCACGCCCAAAGAAAAGCTCCAGAGCATCGTGTTTCACGCACCCTGTACCCTTCCTCGGTATTATCTCGTCAAAATTATATTGTTGCATATTGTCAAAAAAGAAATCTAACCAATTCCAAATCCCACTCTGACCATCACCATGTCCCCGCAACCCTGCATCCACGGCAACGCATCACCGATGCTGAAAATCAAAACCGCCTGCCGCATGTCCGAACGACATCCACTGCGGCAATCAAGCTATCCTAAACAACGTGTCGGCGAGCTTCTCCGCTATCCGCGGATATTCTCTGCACCCTTCACCAGGTCGATGGAATAATGCAGCCCCACATTCTCGCGCCGTGCCCGCGCCATCTTTATTATCAGATAGGCACAAGCTATCAGGTTGCGCAATTCGCTCAACTCCTCGGTCAGCACCGACCGGTTATACAAATCTTCCGTCTCGCGGAATATCAGATTCAACCTGTCGAAAGCGCGTTGCAGACGCAGGTCGCTTCGCACAATGCCCACATAGTTCCACATCAGCTCCTGCAACTCGCGTTTGGTCTGGGTAATCAACACCATCTCTTCGTTCAGCACCATGCCCTCGGCGTTCCAATCCGGCACCTCGTGACAGATACCGCGGGTCTTTACCCGTTCTATGGCACTCATAGCCGCATTGTGGGCATACACCACGGCCTCCAGCAGCGAGTTGCTTGCCAAACGGTTGCCGCCATGCAGTCCCGTGCAAGAACACTCGCCTGCGGCATACAGGTGGTGGATGGACGATTCCCCCTCTTTGTTCACCTTGATGCCTCCGCACTGGTAGTGGGCCGCCGGACGGATGGGAATCATGTCCTTGGTGATATTAATGCCCAACTCCAGGCACTTGGCGTAGATGGTGGGGAAACCCCTTATCAACTCGTCCTTGCCTATGCCGCGGGCATCGAGCCAGAGGTGTTCCACACCCGCTATTTTCATCTCGTT
The DNA here is from genome assembly GCA_017530105.1 of Bacteroidales bacterium. Classification (GTDB taxonomy): domain Bacteria; phylum Bacteroidota; class Bacteroidia; order Bacteroidales; family P3; genus Colimorpha. The sequence goes on along the minus strand of JAFXMW010000079.1, from coordinate 10,639 downwards.
GTCGATGGCGCGCGCCACTATGTCGCGCGGAGCCAGGGAGAGACGCTTGTCGTACTTCTGCATGAACTCGTTGCCCTTATAGTCCTTCAACACGGCACCGGCCCCGCGCATAGCCTCGGTAATCAAGAAAGCGGGCTTCTCGGCGGGGTTGTACAGCGAAGTGGGATGGAACTGCATAAACTCCAAGTCGCTCAACACCCCGCGGGCACGGTGCACCATGGCCACCCCGTCGCCCGTCGAGACGATGGGCGTGGTGGTGGTGGTATACACATTGCCCATGCCGCCGGTGGCCAAAAGGGTCACCTTGGCCAGATAGGTGTCAATCTCGTTGGTGCGACAGTCCAATGCATACACCCCGTAGCACTCAATGTCGGGCGTGTGTTTGGTGACACGCTGCCCCAAATGGTGCTGCGTAATGATGTCTATGGCAAACTGGTTCTCTTTCAATTCGATATTGGGATGGCGGTGGACAGCCTCCAGCAGTCCCCTCTCAATCTCGGCACCGGTATTGTCCTTGTGGTGCAGAATGCGGAACTCGGAATGACCTCCCTCCCTGTGCAGGTCGAACTTATCGCCCGCACGGCTCATGTCGAAATTGACGCCGTATTGCACCAACTCGGCAATGCGGTCGGGAGCCTCGCGGATGGTCATCTCCACCACCTCGCGGTCGCAAATGCCGTCGCCAGCCACCAAAGTGTCCTGGATATGCTTGTCGAAACTGTCGCTGTCGTACATCACAGCGGCTATTCCACCCTGAGCATAGCGCGTCGACCCTTCCGAGGCCTCGCCTTTGCAAAGGATACACACCTTGCCATAGGGCGCAACCTTGAGGGCGAAACTCAAACCCGCAATACCCGACCCGATGACAAGAAAGTCAACTTCGTACCTCATTGTCCTTGTCTATCGAAAAACAGGAATACTACATACTGCGCTGCGAAAAGTAGTAGATGCTTCCAGCCACAACGGCCACAACACCCACCACCACAGCAATAATCATCACAATGGATGCATAACGCCACAGTTTCTGCTGCTCGCGCAGAAAACCAACCACAGGGTAAATCTCCTGGCTGGCCTTCACTTGGTTGGCAATACGCACACAACGACGCATATACACAACAAAGGGAATGATGGCCGCCGCCAAAACAATCATGGCTACGCCACCTATGCCCAGCAAATTATCGACATAATACAGCGAATCCTCGCCCAACCGGTTGCTGATGTACAGCATCACAATACCCGCAGCGGCGATAAAGAGCGAACTGAGGACTGCAAGAATTGAAAAAGTGTTCATCCAATGGCCAACTCTCGTGACATACATTCTGCTATTTTTCAGCAGTATAACTTCATTTTCTTCCATAATGGGTTAATTTTATTAATTATGCAAATATAGCACATATTTTTTATATGGCAAAAAAAAACGTCACACTACGAATTATTTTTAATATTTCGCCCCCTTCTTCCCCATTCCTCCTCAACCCTCGGCAAACCGCCCGTCACCGCCTTACGCTTAATCATAACTTCGCTAATTATCAGTCATTTAACCCATACTTCTCCCATATTTCTCCCATTACGCATGGGAGAAATATGGGAGAAATAAGGGAGAAATGGGGTAGAACGAGCGAAGGTAGCACTACGGAATGTCGCGTTACAAATGTTAACTAGTTGTAATTTTTGTTGCTTTACCGTGGGTTTTCTGCATCGATTGTTCCTAAACACAAAAACTGGATTCCCGTCACAGGTGCAACTCTGAGCCGGAAAAAAGAGCATCAAGATTTGACACTCTCACATGAAACATATATATCCTAATGAAAAACAACATCACCAAATACTATATTTCCAGTCAACACAAACCGACATGAAACGGCAAAAACAATAATTGCCTAATTCCATGATTATTTGAACAATAGTCTTTTTTTATGCGCGTTAGTGTGTGAATAGAAAAAATATATGTATTTTTGCATTTGAAATGTACAGGAGACTTTGGCACATATTACTGCTGGCCACTACTGTCGCCTTGACTGCAGGGTGCAAGTCGGCATCCCCCGACGGGGAGGTCAACCTGCGACTCCGCGCCCGTGTGGACAGTCTGAACAAAGGTTCCTTTATAAACCGATATGAAAACCCTCACCAGTCGTTGCTCTATGCCTACCGCGCCGTGGGGCTGCTGCGCGACTCGCTGCCCGCCTATCACGACGGCATGATGAGGGCATACAACAACCTGGCTTTCGGCTACTACATGCTTGCCGAGCACGATTCGGCTGCCGCCTACCTCGACAGTGTGACGGCGGTGGCCTCTCAGTCGTGGACTTCGGGGAAAAGAGCATTGCGCCGCAACGTCGAGGTGGAGCGGGTTCTGGCAGAGTTGATGCAGGTGAGACTGCTGCAACGCAGTTGCCGCATTGCCGACTCCTATCAATTACTATATAACATCAACCAGTCGAAGGTGCTGAAGAGCCACCCCGAAAACTACCTCTATTCTTTTGCACAGATGGAGTATTTCATCACCTCGTTGACTCTGAATTACCACTACCGCAACATGGCGGTGGCATCGTCGTCGGGCACCACCCTCTCGGCCGATACCAAGAAGGCCATGGCCGCCCTGCTGGCGGAGGTTGAGGAGGCTCGACGGGGCTTGAAATGCGACTACGCCGAAGAGATGTCGCTAAACTATGCCTTGGCCCACAGCTATTACCGCCTGGCCGCTGCCTCGCAAAGCGACCCCTTCCTGCTGGGCAAAGCCTACGACTATTTGGCCGACAACGCCAAACTGCTGGCCATTCCGGGACAAGGGTGCATCTACCATCTGGCCAATGTGTTCCAGTTGCAGGCCTTCATTGCCGCCGACACCAATATCCGGCGCAGCACCTACACTTCGCATCCGCAGTGCCATCGCAAACTGGCACGGCTGACGGAGCTCACCAACCGCCTGTATGCCACCGACACCTCATTGGCTTCGCCCGACTATGGGCTGAACATGTTCGAGGTGTCCACAGCCCTCTTTTTCCAGACTGCCGACCCTTACCAGCACCTGGGTGCCGTGGTGGCGGCGGCGGAATACTGCCTGCACGAGGGCGAGTACGACCGCGCCTACGACTACTACACGCTGGCGTTGGAGGACACCACGTGGCACGACGGCATGGCGCCAAAGTTCGAGTCGATGTTCTACGACGGGTTGATACGCATGGGCTACTCCCTCTCGGCAGAGGACAACACCCGATGGTATGCCCGTGAAATAGAGTTGCTTGATTTCATCAACCGCAACGAGAGTGCCGACCTGCAGCTGCAGGACCGCCTGTTCCGTTCCGAGACCCGCAACCGTTACTATGGTTTGACCATAGCAGTGGGCACGGCATTCCTATTGCTTTTGGGGGTGCTGGTGCTGTTGTTGCGCCACCGCTCAAGAGTTTTGCGTGCCGAGAAACAGGCCTTGCAGGAGGCCAAACGGCAGGATGTGGAGCGTATTGCCAATGTGGAGACTTGTCTGTCGGTATTGCGCCACGACATCAATCCGTTTCTCTCCTACCTCACCAACAAGAAACTGAGCCCCGAAATGCGCCAAGAGGTGCTGGAGCAGTTGTTGCGCACCTTCACCAATATCAAGAACTGGACAAACCTTTCCATCCCCAGCGGATTGCAGTTCCAAGCCTCGTGTGTCAGCCTCGCGGAGGTGATGGAGAGTGTGAAGGCCTCCTGCCCCAATATCCATTCGGGCGAGGTGGAATTGGGTTTCGAGCCTACAACCCTTTGCGTGGACGGCGACCGTCAGTTAATAGAGATTCTGCTCCGCAACCTGGTGAACAATGCCCTGCAGCATACCCAGCAGGGAGAGGTGAAGGTGGCTGCGGATACCTATGAGGAAGACAGCCGTTTTGTACACCTCAGTGTGGCCGACACAGGGTGCGGCATGGACGAGGAGACTGTGGACTCGCTGTTCCGTGCAGACAGAAAAATACACTCGGCCTCCGACCCCCAAGCCACACACGGCACCGGATTCGGATTGATACTGTGCCGCTACATCATCAAACGGCATGACGACAACACTTTGCGGGGATGCCGCATCTGGGTGGAGAGCCAAGTGGGACAGGGCACAGTGATGCACTGTCTTCTGGCAAAACACAACAATCCCGGAACGTAACGTGGTAATTTACTTTTCTTTAACATTAAACCTGATATGGAGACAATCAAAATAATGCTTGTTGATGATGAACCCATCATACGCAAAGCCCTCAAGACGGAACTGAACAGCCAGCAGGAAACCATTGCCTGCGGCATGAACGACGACGGCGAGGTGGAGCACCGCAAGGTGACCGTACTGGACACCTATGCCAACGGTGCCCAACTCATGGCCGCCCTCGACAGCCCCCTGCCTCACGAGATGCCCGACTACCTGCTGTTGGACATGGAGTTCCAAGGCGAACCCACAGGCGGACTGTTTCTTGCCGACCGCGTTCACCGGAAATACCCTAACATAAAAATCGCCATCCTTTCGGGGCGTTTCGACAACCCCCTCCCCGACGAGGGCAACCGGCAGGATCGCATGATAGAAATTGCACGTGTGGTGTTTGAATCGCTGCACCACGGCGCACGCGCCTTTATCAGCAAGAATGCCGCCGGGGGATTCTCGGTGGAGAATGTGCTGCGTGCCATCGAGTCGCTGGAAAGGGGCGAGAAGTACTACTTCAATTATCCCGTCATGCTCACACTCAAAGAGGCCGCTGAGCTGTATGTGGAAAACTCCGCCTACACCCGCAACGATATTGCAATAAGCGACACCGAACGGCAGTTGTTGCTGCTTGAGGCGGCCGGCTGCACCGCATCGGAAATTGCCGCAGAGCTGCGCGAAACCGACAAGAACATACAAGAGCGGCAGAAAGACCTCTCGAGGAAGCTGGACATTGTCAACAAGTCGGGCGCACGCATAGCCAAAGCCCTGCAATACGGCCTTATCGATGCCAAGGAGATAAAATTCCTCAAACGGTAACTATGTGAGTACCTGCCTGCTTCCATAAAAAGTAATAACACCCATGCAAAGAAAGGCCCAAAAACAGGAAAAAAGACCGAAAAAAACAAAAAAAACGCAGTGGCAAAGCATTGTCACAAATAAATAACCAACACACAACCAGCACATCACGATTGAAAAGCAAAAAAAATTTTGCCAAATGAGAAAAACTTCGTACTTTTGCAACCGCATTTAAGGCAAAAAGGTCGTTTGGCCGAGGGGCTAGGCACAGGTCTGCAAAACCTGCTACTCCGGTTCAAATCCGGAAGCGACCTCAACAATCAACACAACGAAAATAGTCTTTAGTGAAAAGAGGCTCTATAGAGGGTCTCTTTTTTTTATTCTATACGTTTCTCTCTCAACACAATATTGAAACGTACCGAAAAAAAACGTATAATTTCCTTAAAACACCCTTGTTTATTCCAAAATAATTAGTAAATTTGCACCTATGATTCGTGTATACATCGCCTGATGCAACTACTTGTATTTTCACGAAATAACAACAAGAATTCAATTATTAATCAACTAATATTTCTACATCATGAAAAAAAATTTATTATTTCTGTTTCTGATGCTGTTTGGCATCGGATGCGCCACGGCAGAGCCTGTCGGCATTGACAAGGCACGCACGGTGGCTTTGAACTTCCTGAAGATGGCAGACCCTGCCAACGCACAGCTCTCACAGCAAAGCCTTGTCGACATCACCTCGACAACGCCATTCCACGAATTTTACGTCTTCTCTGTCCAAGAGAAAGGATTTATCCTGGTGTCGGGCGACGACTGCGCCCTCCCCATTCTTGGATACTCTCTAGACAATCTTTTTGTCGGCAAGGACATGCCGGAAAATGTCAAAGGCTGGCTCGACGACTACGAGAATCAGATAAAAGACATGAAGTCGGAAAACATTCCGCCCAGCCCTGAAGTAAACGACATGTGGGGACAACTGTATGGAAACTCTGATAGTACAGAGTATCCTCCAGTTATACTTACCGCTGTTAGTCCTCTTCTTACTACTACATGGAGTCAAGGATCCCCGTACAATAACCTCTGCCCATACGACAACACAAATAATGCACGAACTATTGTTGGTTGTGCTGCTACTGCCATGGCTCAAGTTATGAAATATTGGAACCATCCTACAACCGGGGTAGGGTCACATACCTACACCCATAGCACCCTTGGAACCATAAGTGCAAACTTCGGAGCCACCACCTACAATTGGAGCAATATGCCCAATAGCCTCACTTCATCAAGTTCCACTACACAAAAAAATGCAGTAGCCCTACTTTGTTTCCATTGCGGTGTAGCTGTCAATATGAACTACGGCGTCTCTGCCAGTGGTGCCTCATCAACCGCTGTAGGAAACGCACTCCGCAATTATTTCAAATATGATTGTCGTAACGCCTATCTTAGTGATTATACCACATCTGACTGGATTGCCTTGTTGAAAAACGAGCTTGACAACAACCGTCCCATTATATACGTCGGAACTGGATCTGGAGGACACGCATTTATTTTCGACGGATACAACAATAGCAACCAATTTCATGTCAATTGGGGCTGGGCAGGATACTGTGATGGTTACTTTGCAATTGGCTCTTTAAATCCTGGTGGACACAATTATAACTCCAACAACATGGCTGTAATTGGTCTTGAACCTTCCAACTGTTCCTATATTCCTTCATACGACCACTCAATTACACCATCTACTTCTTGGAACACCCATTCTTCCTCCACTACAGCCACTTGCTGGAAAATATACAGGATTAATGCAACTGCCAACAACGAATATGTCTTCAAGACTGGATGCGAAGACGGCGCTACTGCCAATTTTGACACATACCTTTATTTATATGATAGCGATGGAAACCTCCTAACTTACAACGACGACTATTGCAGCACAAAATCCAAGATAGAATATACACCAAGCCAGTCAGGCTACATTTACTTGAAAGTCTCAGGCTACGGAAGTGCATACGGCAGCTACACTCTCGCTTACAAAAAGACCGTCTACTATACCATCACAGCCTCTGCCAGCCCCTCATCGGGCGGTTCTGTGTCGGGCGGCGGTACTTTTGCCAGCGGCAACACCTGCACATTGACAGCCACACCTGCATCAGGATACACTTTCGTCAACTGGAAGAGTGGGAGTTCTGTTGTCTCCACCAGTGCCACCTACAGCTTCTCCGTCACCTCCAACCGCACACTGACTGCATATTTTACCTCTACCACCCCCACCACCTACACCATCTCCGCCTCGGCCAATCCCACCGGTGGCGGCACCGTGACGGGTGGCGGCACATTTAATAGCGGTGCCACTTGCACCCTCCGTGCCACTCCCAACACCAACTACACTTTCACCAACTGGACCAGCGGCTCAACAGTCCTCTCCACCAACGCCACCTACAGCTTCACGGTCAACGCCAACAAGACCATCAAAGGCAACTTTACCTACGTTGGCGACTGTTCCATTGATGATAGTGACCTACCCTACTTCAACAATTTCGACTCTTACACCACTTCCACCACTGCCAAGACCGGCGTGCAGCCTCCCTGCTGGACCCTCGCCCATCAGGATGTCACCATGACCGACGCCTACAAGCCCATGATTTATTACGACAACTCCATCGCCCACAGCGGCAACTACTCCCTCATTCTCAACAAGCGTGGCATCTATGCCATGCCCTATGTCACCATGGATGTCAACCGTCTCAAACTCACCTTCTATCTGCGTCAGACACAAGAGAAATATCAACTTCAGGTTGGTGTGATGAGCGACCTCAGCGATGCCTCAACATTTGTGCCCGTTGCCACTCTCGACAACACCAGCACAACCTCCTCCGTCTTCCAGACCGTCAACTTCGACACCTACACCGGCCTCGGCCACTACATCGCTTTCCGCAATGTTCTCGCTCCAGGCAACACCGGTGACTACAGCTGCAATTATATCGACGACCTAACCCTTGCCGTCAATACCACAGCCTGCACCCTGCAGGTGTCCAGCCTCCCCTACACCAACAACTTCAACTCCTACACCACCTCCACCACCGCCAAGACCGGTGTCGAGCCTCCCTGCTGGACTCTCGCACACCAAGACGTGACGATGACCGACGAATACAAACCCATGATTTACTACAGCAGTGCCAACGCCCACAGCGGCAATTATAGCCTCCTGCTCAACAAGCGCGGCATCTATGCCATGCCCTACCTCAGCGGCAGCGTGAGCAACCTACAGCTCAGCATGTATGTCAAGCAGTCTCAAACCAAATACCAGCTCGAAGTAGGCGTGATGACCAACCTCAACAACGCCTCCACCTTCACTCCCGTTGCCACCATCAACAACAGTGGCACAGGCTATGTGCTCCACACTATCAGCTTCGCCTCCTACACCGGCAGCGGCCGCTACATCGCTTTCCGCAACACTCTTACCGCCGGCAACACAGGTGATTTCAGCTGCAACTATATCGACGACCTTACCCTCTCCAACACCTCTACCTATACCATCACCGCCACAGCCAGCCCGACAGCCGGCGGCTCTATCTCAGGTGCCGGCACCTATACCAGCGGCAGCACTTGCACCTTGGTGGCAACTCCCGCTTCGGGCTATGCTTTCACCAACTGGACCAGTGGAAGCACCGTGGTCTCCACCAACGCCACCTACTCCTTCACCGTAACAGCCAACCGCACCCTCAAGGCCAACTTCGTCCGCACCTACACCATCACGGCCTCGGCCAACCCGACAGCTGGCGGCACAGTGACCGGCGGCGGCACCTATAACAGCGGAGCCACTTGTACGCTCCGTGCCACTGCTGCCTCAGGCTATGTCTTCACCAATTGGACCAGCGGCACAACAGTCCTCTCCTCCAATTCCACCTACAGTTTCACTGTCAGTGCCAACAAGACCATCAAGGCCAACTTCACCCGTCGTTACACCATCACCGCCTCGGCCAATCCCTCCACTGGCGGCACCGTGACCGGCGGCGGCACTTTCAACAGCGGTGCAACCTGCACCCTCCGTGCCACTCCCAACACCAACTACACCTTCACCAATTGGACCAGCGGCTCAACAGTCCTCTCCACCAATGCCACCTACAGCTTCACTGTTAGTGCCAACAAGACCATCAAAGGCAACTTCACCTACGTTGGCGACTGCTCCATCGATGAGAGCGACCTGCCCTACTCCGACAATTTCGACTCCTACACCACCTCCACCACTGCCAAGACCGGCTACACGCTCCCCTGCTGGACACTCGCCCACCAGGATGTTACTATGACCGACGAGTACAAACCCATGGTGTACTACGGCAACTCCTACAGCGGCAACTACTCCCTCATCCTCAACAAACGCGGCATCTACGCCATGCCACGCGTATCCATGGACGTCAACCGTCTCAAACTCCAGTTCTATGTCAAACAGACTGCCGCCAAGTACCAGCTCCAGGTAGGCGTGATGACCGACCTCAACGATGCTTCCACTTTCACTCCTGTTGCCACTATCAACAACAGCAGCACCACCGAGTCTGTCTTGCGCACCGTCACCTTCTCCAACTACACCGGACTCGGACATTACATCGCCTTCCGCAACATCCTTGCCTCCGGCAACACGGGTGACTACAGCCTGAATTATATCGACAATCTCTCACTCTCCCTCAACACTTCCGCTTGCACCCTGTATGTGTCGAACCTGCCCTACACCGAGAACTTCGATTCCTACACCACTTCTACCACCGCCAAGACCGGTGTCGAGCCTCCCTGCTGGAACCTCGCGCAACAGGATGTCACCATGACCGACGAATACAAACCCATGGTGTACTACGCCTCCGCCAACGCCCACAGCGGCAGCTACTCACTCATTCTCAACAAACGCGGCATCTACACCATGCCCTACATCGATGGCAGTGTCCGCAATCTCCAGCTGAGCATGTACGTCAAGCAGACTCAGACCAAATACCAACTCCAGGTGGGTGTCATGAGCAACCTCAACGATGCCTCCACATTTACCCCTGTTGCCACCATCAACAACAGCGGCACTGGCTATGTACTCCACACCGTCAGCTTCTCCTCTTACACAGGCAGCGGACGTTATATCGCCTTCCGCAACATCCTTGCCTCCGGCAACACGGGTGACTTCAGCCTCAACTACATCGACGACCTCACCCTCTCCAACGCCGCCTCCTACACCATCACCGCCACTGCCAACCCCACTGCCGGCGGCTCTGTCACCGGTGCCGGTACCTATACCAGCGGCAGTACTTGTACGCTCCGTGCCACTCCCGCCTCCGGCTATACTTTCACCAACTGGACCAGCGGCTCCACAGTGGTCTCCACCAACGCCACCTACTCCTTCACTGTAACTTCCAACCGCACCCTCAGGGCCAACTTCACAGCCACCACTCCCACCACCTACACCATCACTGCCTCCGCCAACCCCTCTGCAGGTGGTTCTGTCACCGGTGCAGGCACCTTCACAAGCGGCAGCACCTGTACGCTCCGTGCGATTCCTAACACCAACTACACCTTCACCAACTGGACCAGCGGCTCCACAGTGGTCTCCACCAACACCACCTACTCCTTCACCGTAACCTCCAACCGCACCCTCAAGGCCAATTTCACCTATACTCCCTCCTGCCAGATCCAGCC
>JAFXMW010000078.1 GCA_017530105.1 Bacteroidales bacterium | reverse complement strand
GGACGGCGGCGTTTTGAGCGCCGTTGATGGCTACGGTGGCCACGGGGATTCCCGGAGGCATCTGGAGGATGGCGAGGGTGGCGTCGAGACCTTCGAGGGTGCTGCCTTTGATGGGTACGCCGATGACGGGCAGGGGCGTTTCGGCAGCAATGACTCCGGGGAGTGCAGCGGCCATGCCGGCACCGGCTATGATGACCTGTATGCCGCGCAGGTGAGCGTTGCGGGCAAAGTCGGAGACTTCGGCGGGAGTACGGTGTGCCGAGAGGGCGTTGACTTCGAATGGGATTTCCATCTCTTCGAGGAATTGGCAGGCTTTCTCCATGACGGGGAGGTCGGAGGTGCTGCCCATGATGATGCTAACTTGTGGTGTCATAGTAATGGGTATTAATTGGTGGTGTTGGTTCTGCGCATTTGCCATGCACGGAGGATGACATCGGGACGTGCGTTTTCGTATAGTACCATATAGACGGCTTGTGCTATGGGCATGTCGATATGATGTTCGTGCCGCACTTTTTCGAGGCTTTTGGCGGCATAGTAGCCTTCAGCAATCATGTGCATCTCGAGCTGCGCACTCTTGACGGTATAGCCACGGCCTATCATGGTGCCGAAAGTGCGGTTGCGGCTGAGCTGGGAGTAGCAGGTGACGAGGAGGTCGCCGACATAGGGAGGCATGTTTTCGGGAGAGATGATGACATTGGTGTCCGGTTGCATGACGAGGAGGAAGTTGCGCATCTCGGCAATGGCATAGCTGACGAGGACGGCCATGAGGTTGTCGCCGCTGCCCATGCCTTTACACATGCCAGCTGCCACGGCGTAGATGTTTTTGAGTGCCGTGGCGTATTGTATGCCGCGCATGTCGGTGGACGAGTTGATGTTGATGTAGCGGCAACGGAGATGCTGCATGACGCAGTCGGCCAGTTGGTTGTTGGGCGATGCGACGGTGATAAAGGTGAGCCGTTCGCGAGCCACTTCTTCGGCATGTGTGGGACCACTGATGATGGCCAGTTGCCTTTGGGGTACTTGGTAATAGTGCTGCAGGTAGTCGGTGACAATCATGTCGGCCTCGGGTACAAAACCTTTAATGGCAGATACTAACTGCCGCTGTTTGAGGGTGAGGGGGTCGACTTGTTGAAGGGTGTTGTGAAGGAATACCGTGGGGATGACGAGGTAGACTATTTCGCATTGGTCAATTACCTCTTGAGGGTGGCTGCATATCAGGATGCGTGAAGTGTTGATGGATACTTCTCCGAGGTATTGGTTGTTGCGGCCGTGCTGGGCAAGGCTTTTGCGTATCTCGGGTTCACGGACATACCAGCAAACCTTGGCAGAGGGTTGCTCTAATAATATTTTGACTATTGCGGTGGCCCAGGAACCGCTTCCAAGTACTCCAATCATTTTAGATTGCGTAAGATTTCACATGTGAGATTCCAGAACATTTCTACTGTCTTAATCTCGATTTTCTCGCCAGGGGCATGGACACCGCGCAGGGTGGGGCCATAGCTTATCATGTCCATGTGTGGGTATTTTTCACCGATAAGTCCACATTCAAGTCCGGCATGGATGGCACGAACAATGGGGTCGTGGCCGAACATGCGTTTGTAGGTCTCTACGCCCACTTTAAGTACTTTGCTTTCGGGGTTGGGAGTCCAGCCAGGGTAGCCGTCGCTATGGGTGACATGGGCTCCAATCATGCGGAAGGTGGCTTCTATTTTCTGTGCAGCGGCGTGTTTGGCACTCTCGACAGAGCTGCGTTGGCTGGTGGCGATGTGGATTTGGCGGTCGTCCATCTTAACGGAGGCGAGGTTGGTGGAAGTTTCCACAAAGTTCTCTATTTCGCGGCTCATGGCCAGCACACCGTGGGCACAGGCAAAGAGGGCGTTGAGGAGATTGTATTGGGTGGGTCTGTCGATGAGGCATGGTGGCTCGCTGATGGGGAGGAGTTCTATCTGCAGGTTGGGTTCGGTGCTTCGGAATTCAAATTTGATGTGTTCAGCAAAGTCGTTGACCATCTTTTTGAAATCATCCTCGAGGTCGTGTGCCACCACAATGTCTGCCCAAGCTTCGCGTGCAATGGCATTGCGGAGGTTGCCGCCATCGATGCGGGCAAGGCCTATCTTGCAGTGTTCAGTGGCGTTCCAGAGGATGCGGTTGAGTATCTTGATGGCGCAGCCACGGCCACGGTTAATGTCATCTCCGCTGTGTCCACCTGTAAGGCCGGAGACAGATACCCGGTAGGAACTTTCACCTGCCGGGACCGGACGTGTGGTGTAATTGATAGCCACAGTGGTGTCGATTCCGCCAGCGCAGCCGATGCAGTATTCGCCTTCGTCCTCGTCGTCGAAGTTGAGGAGTATTGAGCTCTGTAGCCAGTCGGTACGGAGGTTGGCGGCACCGGTGAGGCCTGTTTCCTCATCAACGGTAAAGAGACATTCGAGGGGACCGTGTTGGATACGGTTGTCGGCCAGAATGGCCATGGCAGCCGCCACGCCGATTCCGTCATCGGCACCAAGTGTGGTGCCGTCGCCTATCAACCAGCCATTCTCAATGTAGGATTGGATGGGTTGGGTGAGGAAGTCGAAATCCTTGTCACCGTTTTTCTCACACACCATGTCCATGTGGGCCTGGAGGCATACGCCGGGGGCGTTTTCGTAGCCGGGAGAAGCGGGTTTGCGAATCAGTACGTTGCCCACCTCGTCGGCGAGGGTTTCAAGACCCAGTTTGTGACCGAACTCTTGCAGGTATGCCGAGACTTTCTCTTCGTGTTTGGAGGGCCGGGGTATATTCATCAGTTCGCCGAAGTATTGCCATACTGCAGCAGGTTGGAGGTTGTTAAGTGCGTTGCTCATATTTTTTGTGTCCGGCATATTCCGCCGGCGGGAATAAGGTTATACTTATGATTAAAAATTATTTACGATGACTTTTTGGCAAGGTGACATGCCCACTCTCACCATGTAGAAGCCGGGTCTAACGGAGATGCTGCGGTGTTCGCCCATGTGAGACGGCATGGTGGCCACAAGGTGTCCCACGAGGTCAAAGACTACAACGGCTTGGTCACCTGCATTCTCGGCAACAATGCTGCCGTTGCGGGCATAGACCTTGGCTGTGGTGTTCGGGGTGGCGGGAATGGCTGCCGGGTTATAGCCATGGTAAGATGTGTCGGGTTCAAGGCCAATGACAGCTCCGTGCCATTGTGTAAAGTCATAGTTCTGAGGGGTCATGGCATCCAGTTTGAAATAGCCGTCGGCATTACCGTTCCAGCCCCAATTTATATGGAATAGGTTGGAGTCTACCTGGTCGGAGAAATAACCGTCAATCAGGTATCCGTGACCCGAGGTGGCACTGTGACCGGCTTCGCTGCTGTCGGCTGCCCAGCCGGCATAATAGATGGGTTTTCCTTCGGCAAGGCTGTTGTAAAGCATTTGCATCCAGAGGATGTCATCACCGATTGAGTCGCGCATACCGGCGTATGAATATTTATAACCGAAATGTTTACGGATACGGTATGGGGCACTGATTAGTGGGCTGAGATGCAGACTGGTGTCGAAAGTGGCGTATTCGGGTAGCGACCAGCATCCACTGCCATCCTCTCCATATCGCATGTTGAGCGACACACCAATGTGGTAAAGCAGGGTTCCGACAGCTTCCTTCTCGCTGGTGCTACTGTACACTTCGTCAATAATATCCGTCATGTTTTGCCAGTCATAATAGGTGCTCTCGAAATCAACAGTCAGCCTGCCGTATTTCCAGTTGGGGTATGCAGCAGGGTTGTCATTTCCGTCGTAGGAGTTTTGTCCAAAGCCATGTTCGGGGTAGTCCCAATAATTCATTATCATTCCAAAGGCGGTGGCTACACAGCCTGTGATGGCTTTGCGGGGGCATTTATTGTTGTATGGGCGGCTTTGACCCCATTTCATGTTTCCGAGTAGTTTCGGAATAAGGTCGTTGTAAAAGTCTCCCTTTCCCTCATAAGCCATATATGCGTTCTTCACGGCCTCTCCACTAAGAAGGGAAACCCATTTGCGCTCCACTTCCGGAGTGGCTTTGATGTGCTTGGCACGGGCGGAGGCTATCTGGCGGCTGTAGGTTTCAAGTTGGAAACGCACAGCGGGGTTGAGGTCTTCACTGCACAGAGGCCCTTCGTCGGAGAATGCCAGCACAGGGGCGGCAATGTCGTCACCGCTCAGGATAACAAAACCTGATGTACCTTCTCCTTCCATAGTGGCTGGAGCACTGTAATTAAAGGCATAGATATTTTCAATGCCCATCGTAGCGGTAATGTCTGTCAACGACAACGGTGTGTCGTATGTATCGGGGTGGGTCTCTAAAACAAGAACCCTTACGGCACTCTGCGCAGCCGAACGGGCTCGGACAGAGTCCACCGGTCCTGCTGTTGCTGTGGCGACAAGCAAGACAGCTGCCAAGGAGAAAACAATCCTATTCATGACTAAAAAATATTCGGTATACTAAAATTATTATCAATCTTTGAAATAAGCCACACCACTTTCGAAAATCCGTTGGTCTTGATCTCCGATAATGTTGCGGTAGGTTCCGGGACGCCAGCGCTCACTATGGGCCATCTTGCCCAGCACTCGGCCGTCGGGGCTGGTGATGCCTTCAATAGACATGTACGAGCCGTTCATATTGGCCGGTTCTTTCATGGTGGCATTGCCATTCAGGTCTACGTACTGTGTCGCCACCTGTCCGTTGGCAAACAACTGGTCTATCCATTGTTGCGGTGCCACAAAACGCCCTTCTCCATGCGAGATGGGGACAACATAACTCTTGCCCAGTTCTGCCTGCTGCATCCACGGTGAGAGATTGCTCACCACTTTGGTGTGGGCTATCATGCTTAAGTGGCGTCCGATGGTATTGAACGTGAGGGTGGGGGCATCCTCGCTTTGCGGACGTATTTCGCCGTAGGGTACGAGACCCAGTTTCACCAAAGCTTGGAATCCGTTGCAGATGCCCAGCATCAGTCCGTCGCGCTCTTTCAGCAATTTCATTACGGCATCGCTGATCATCGGGTTGCGGAACACACTGGTGATGAACTTGGCGCTTCCGTCTGGCTCGTCACCTGCCGAGAAACCACCGGGAATCATCACTATCTGGCTGTTGTCGATGGCTTGTGCGAAGGCTTTTACGCTCTCTTCAATCTGGCTGGCACAAAGGTTTCTGAACACCAATATTTCGGCATCGGCTCCCGCACGCAGGAATGCTCGTGCCGAATCATATTCGCAATTTGTCCCGGGGAAGGCTGGGATGAACACCTTGGGCTTGGCCACTTTGTGCTTGCACACGTATACATTTTTGGCTTTGTATAGCGGGCTTTGCGGTATTTCCGTGTCAGTGTTCTGTCCGCTTACCGTGGGGAAAATCCCCTCCAGAGTGCCAGTCCAGGCTTTCATCATCTCGTCCATAGCGATGGTTTCACCGCCAATCACGAAGTCGCCGCCTTCGGTCACCCGGCCTATTTTACGAGCCACAGCGGGCAGCGAGCCACAATTCAGCACCTCTACAACGATGGCACCGTATTTCTTTTCGAAAAGCTCCTCAACGCTGAAATTCCCGTCAAAGGTCACGCCTAAGCGGTTGCCGAAAGCCATTTTGCTCACAGCCTCGGCTATTCCGCCAAATCCCACAGCATAGGCTGACCGGATGGAACCTTTCCCCACAGCTTGGTGCAGGGCGTTGTACATGGAGAGCAGCATTTTGTAATTGGGCATGTCCATCTTGTCGGGCTTCACCTCCAACAGGTACAGGTAATTACCAGCCTGTTTCAATTCGGGGGTCACCACATGTTTCATGTTGCTGATGCCTACGGCAAAGCTGCACAATGTCGGCGGCACATCGATGTCGTTGAATGTTCCGCTCATTGAATCCTTGCCTCCTATGGCAGGCAGGCTTAGTCCCATTTGGGCATTGTATGCACCCAGCAAGGCCGCAAACGGCTCACCCCAACGATAGGGGTCTTGTCCCAGTTTCTTGAAATACTCCTGGAAGGTCAGACTCACCCGTTTCACATTTCCGCCTGCTGCCGCAATTTTAGCCACAGAGTCCACCACTGCATAGGCAGCTCCGTGGAAAGGACTCCAACTGCTCAAATATGGGTCATAGCCATAGCTCATCATCGTCACCGTGTCGCATTGGGCGGTCAGGGTGGGAAGCATACCTATCATGCACTGGGTCGGAGTCATCTGTGTTTCTCCTCCGTAGGGCATTACCACACTTCCTGCACCCACCGTGCTGTCGAACATCTCCACCAAACCCTTTTGAGAGCATACGTTCAGGTTCGATAGATTCTCAAGCCAGCGTTCTTTTACACTTTCCTGCTCCTTTGTGGCACCTGTTGCGGCATCCCCTTTTTCGGTGGGCATTGCCACTTTCACCTCGGTCTCCTGATGTGCACCGTTGGTGTCGATAAAGCGACGGCTGAGGTTCACAATCTCCTTTCCACGCCAGCTGATTACCATACGAGGCTCCTCAGTTACAGTGGCCACTACCACGGCTTCAAGGTTCTCCTCGTCGGCATAGCGCAGCATCTGCTCCGCATCACTGGGTGCGACCACTACGGCCATACGTTCCTGGCTCTCGCTGATGGCAAGTTCCGTGCCGTCCAGGCCGGCATATTTCTTGGGTACCTTGTCCAGATTTATCTGCAGGCCATCGGCCAACTCGCCTATGGCAACACTTACTCCTCCGGCACCAAAGTCGTTACATTTCTTTATCAGACCCGACACTTCCTCGCGACGGAAAAGTCTTTGGATTTTTCTTTCAGTAGGGGCGTTACCTTTCTGTACCTCGGCTCCGCAGGTGGTCAGCGAAGATGTGTTGTGTGCTTTTGATGCACCTGTAGCGCCGCCACAACCGTCGCGGCCGGTGCGACCGCCCAACAGAATCACCACATCACCGGGGTCGCTTGTCAACCGCTTGACCTGTCGGCGTGGCGCAGCGGCTATCACGGCGCCTATCTCCATACGTTTGGCTACGTAATTGGGGTGGTAAATCTCATTCACCAGTCCCGTGGCCAGGCCAATCTGGTTGCCGTAACTGCTGTAGCCATGTGCTGCAGTGGTTACTATTTTGCGCTGAGGAAGTTTGCCAGGCAGTGTCTCCGACATCGGTCGTGTCGGGTCAGCAGCCCCTGTCACCCGCATAGCCTGGTAGACGTAGGTTCGGCCGCTCAGCGGGTCGCGGATACATCCGCCAAGACAGGTTGCCGCACCACCGAAAGGTTCAATTTCTGTCGGGTGGTTATGGGTCTCGTTCTTGAAATTCACCAACCACTCTTCTGTCTTGCCGTCCATTTTCACGGGCACCACAATGCTGCAGGCATTGATTTCGTCACTCACCTCTTGGTCGTTCAATAAGCCTGCTTTACGCAGTCTTTTGGCTGCCAGTGTTCCCAAATCCATCAGACAAACAAACTTGTCTGTCCGCCCTTCGTACTGTTCTTTGTGGTCAGCCAGATATTGCTGAAAAGCGTCTTCAATCAAGGGACGATACTTTCCTTCGTCAAAGTGCACGTCGGTCAGCTCCGTGGCAAAAGTGGTGTGGCGGCAGTGGTCGCTCCAATAGGTGTCCAGCACACGTATTTCTGTCATGCTGGGGTCGCGCTTCTCCTCGTCGTGGAAATAACGTTGTATGTGCAGGAAGTCGGCAAAAGTCATCGCGAGACCCAGCGAAGAATAAAGTCCCTTTAACTCATCCTCGCCCATGTCGGCAAAGCCATCGAATATTTTCACATCTTCTGGCTCGTCGTAATGCTCTTCAAGCGTTTCAGGCTTTGGGGCATCGGTCACACGGCTGTCAACGGGGTTTACGCAATGCTTCACCACGGCCTTCCGCTGATCTTCCGTTAAATCTCCACTTATCACATAGGTTGTTGCCGACCGGATAATAGGCTGCTCCGAAGGGTTCAGCAACCTCACGCACTGCATGGCGCTGTCCGCGCGTTGGTCAAACTGTCCCGGCAGGTACTCCACGGTAAAGACAAAATCACTCTCCTCATGAGGGAACGATTCCTCATACAATACGTCCACGGGGGGCTCGGAAAACACCGTGCCACGAGCCTTCTCGTATGTCTCGTCCGACAAATTCTCAATATCATAACGCACTAATGCGCGCACGTCACCCGGCTCAATACCCAGGTATTTCTCCATCTCTTCCTTCAACTCCTTTGCCATAATGGCAAAGTCTCTCTTCTTTTCAACAAAAACTCTTCTAATCATAGATTGTTTTTTTATTTAGTAAAGGGTAAAAGGTAAAAACAGAATTTGTTGTTGCAAAGTTCCTAACTTGTGCGATGGTTACGTATCAGTCGGTTCTTTTTAAATATCTGTTTTTTACCTCCACCTGTTAGTTCTTATTTTTTCCAAAATACCATCCCTCTGGGTGTTTGGCATGTACGGGACGGAAAAACTCCAGCATCTTCTCCACGTCCGCCTCGTAGTCGCCCGAAGGTATTATCGTTGGTCCATATCCGGCCGTTTTGGTCTTGAAGTCCATAAATCCAAGCACTATTGGAACTCCGGCCTGGCAGGCTATCTCATAGAAACCCCTCTTAAACCTCTTCACAGGTTTGCGTGTTGCCTCGGGAGTAATCACGATACACACGTCGTCGCTTTTTTTCAGGGTCTCCACAGCTTTTGTCACTAGTCCGTTGTGGCGGTTGCCGCGGTCCACAGGTACAAGCCCCAGCTTCAGCAGCAGGGGACGGGTGAAGAAATTGAAAAACTCGCGCTTCACCAAAATCCTCGGTTTCACTCCGGCGGCAAACAACACGGCCGACCCAACAAAATAGTCCGCCATAGCCGTGTGCGGTGCCACTGCCACCACACAATGACGCAATTCTGGACGCTCTTTTAGGTCGGGAATCACAAAGTGCCACCCGCACATCTTAACCAGCGATACCCAAATCTTTCTCATTACTATGTCCTTATATTATAATCTCGTCAAAAGTGTTTGTTACTTTTTATCGTGCAAATATACAAAAAAAAAACAAATTGTTATTATATTCCCCCTTTTTTTTAACAATTGACAAACTTTTTTTCCTATATCAGATTTTATTCGTATATTTGCAAAATCATTGAAGAACGCAGGTGTGTCTGCAACTTATTGATAATTATAGGGAAAGATGGCAGAGCGGTCGAATGCGGCGGTCTTGAAAACCGTTGACCTGCGAGGGTCCGGGGGTTCGAATCCCTCTCTTTCCGCTGGATGGTTAAGGAGAATGTGCTTGCATGTTCTCCTTTTATAGTAAAATGAATATTATAGTGGTGCTCTGTTTCAGTGAGTTATGGGTTTTGAAAAAAAGAATATGGTCGGAGAACAGCAATAAATAGAAACATTTAAGATGGCATACAATGGCACTATTTAATACCAAAGTAATACTGAGGCACTTCGATTTGTAATACCAAAATCCGAATAGATATGATGATATATTATGGACATGGAAAAAATATCAAATAAAACGGGACTAAATAATCGCATTAATCAGATTCGCTCTTCATTATTCGATGATAACAACCGCAAATTTGCATCCGCTATAGGGAAAAATGAGCAAACAATGAGCCAAATTTGCTTAAACAAACGTAATGCAGGATTAGAAATAGTGCAGAAAATTCTTGATAATCTGCCAGAAATAGATGCGAATTGGCTTTTGAGAGGTAAGGGGAATATGACGATTGACAGGAGCGATAAGAATGTATCGGTGCATGATTCACAAAAAACCACTATCAGCAATGGAGGTATGGCAATCAATGTCCCTGCGGAACTACTCAACCTGCTCACCAGCCAACAAGAAACAATTAAACGAATGACAGAGATAATAGCAGAAAGAAAATAAAATGTGTACTGCTGAATTTTTAGTTTGCGCCTTATCAGTATTGGTGACATTATTAATTGGTTATAATGTTTGGTCTGCAATCAATGTAAATGGGAGAAATAGGGAAATACGCAGTGACTTAGATAGAAGAATGATTGACATGCATGATGATTTTGATGGTTTGAAACAACGGATAGATGATAGATTAGACGAACAAGCAGAAAGAAATAATAATCAAATTGAAACCCAAAGGAAGGCGTTTGCGAATTTTGAATGAAGCAATATTGCATCCTGCGCACAGACAGAAGAGGATTTTGTTTTAATGGCTGCGTTTATGCCTGAGTCGAATAGTTTTCCACAAGCCATACCTCATGCATTATAAGCACTTTATTGTTGGGCAACCATAGGCAATTACGATGAAGAAAGTGCATGTGTTGAACTCATAACTCGACTGACTTTCCCTGAAAATGGTTGACAGATTTTCGAGTTAAACTGATTGGCTTGTCAATTTGACGGTGAGGGAGGGTTACATGGTGAATTGCAGGCAGATCTTGATGGCCCAGGGGGAGAGGCCGTCTTTGAGGTAGGATAGACGTCGCACGTAGTCTATTCGTATCAGCTTCAGTATGTTTTCAATACCGATGCTGTACTCCATATAGGGTGTGTCGGTGAGGAATTCGGTATTTGCGGGCAGCATGTATAGGCCGGTGTGGCCGTTGGCGGGATTGTTCATGTCCGACATCCCGCCATAGAGCAGGTTGAACCCCACCACCTCGCGCAGCTTCAGGCGGTTGATGAGGGGGATGTGGTTGAGGATGAGGCCTTTCATGTGGTAGGTGGCAAAGAGCGACACATACCGGTCCATCATAAACTCCATGGGGCGCATAGTATTGAAAGCGTTCTCCGACATCAACAGACTGATATTTCCGTTGGGTACGAACAATTTAGGCATGGGCACCGGGCTCCACACTATGCCTCCATGCATCCGCAGGTCAATATAACCAAGGGCGGCAAACCAAAGTCGGTTGAACAAACTGAACGTGGACCTGTTGTAATAGAATCCGTCAAGCAGTCCCATTTCGTGGCTCATAGTGATGGATGTGGCGTTGCTGGAAAGGTTTAGCAACGAACTCTTGCCCGAGCGTCCACTTCGCACCAACGAATTGGGTGAGAAGCTCAAACTTGTGGCCCATTGGGCGAAGACGATGTCGTCCACGCGCTCTGTGCCGTCAGGGGTAATCCTGTAATAACTAAGCAGACCGGTGGGTCGGATGTGCTGGGCTCCCACCCAAGTGTCGATGTCCATAAAATTGGGCCATTGTTTGCACACTCTCAGCTGGACATCGGCCACATATTGTGCCGGAGTCTCTTTGTCGGTCCATTGCAGGATGTTGTCACGGTCGTAGCGGTCGAACGACAGGCCGGGCGACTCGATGTCGTAGCCGGCATGAAGGCAGATGTATCCCAGCGGGTTCTCCCTCGGGAAACGCCTCTTTTCGGCAAAGGTATGGATAAGGTTGAGGTTGAATTTGACCTGTTTGTCCCTGAAGCCATAGGCCACGTAGCCATCGAAGAAGTTTCGCCGGTTAAGGCGTGCCCGTGTCATGCCGCCCACTCTCAGCCTAAGTCCTTCGGTGCCGTTGTGGCTGACGAAATTGTATATCGGACCAAAATCAAATCGGCTGGAGTCGCGGGTGGAGTGGGTAGGGATATAGCCCGAAAACAACGCCTCGACAGTCTTGATGGTGAAACGGATTGAAGGGATGCGTGCCAGTTCGTACCGCATACTGTCGAGGAAGGTCTCGGCCAGGGTCAACTCCACAGGGCGTCGGGCATTCCACTCCTTGCGCATCACCCTGTGGGCATTGGGCAGTACGGCATACGAAGCCAAGGGAGTGAACAGGCTGTCGGGCTGTGGGATAAGAGTGTCGAAAGAATAGTCGTAATAGAGTTGCATTTTATGTGCATAGACTTGGCGCAAGCGCTTCCCGACATAGAAACGGCCATAGGTGTCGGTGCGTATGGGCATGTAGCGCCCCAGACTGTCGCGCTCAAACGTCTGCATCACATTCAAGTCGCGCACATAGTTCAAATCCACAGCCTCGGGCACCCTCAACGAAAAGCGTTTTATTGCATAGCTGCTGTCGGCAACAATATACATCGACCCTACAAAGCCAAAGTTCCCCTTGTTCGACGGCACAAAAGTGAGCTCGATACACCGTTGGTTGTCAATTTCAACCGTGTCGGTGATGTAAAAATGGTAAAAGGTATTGGCGAGGACAGAAGAGAGGGGGCTGACAAAGCGCACCGACATCAGTGCTATCTCGTTCGAGAAAATGTCGATGGTGGGGAAGAGTGCGTCCAGGTCGTCGTCGAACCCCTCCTGTGTCAAGTTGGCATCCACGCCGTCGGCACGGTTGGCTGTGGTCAAGGTACGCAGGCCTCCGTGATAATAATTTTGTGTCTGCATACGTTCGTGGATTGAGAAATGGAGAATCTCGGCGTTGTCGAACGCGGCGTGGTCGATATATTTCTCCACAAACTTGAAATGCTTCCAGAACGAATGATTCTCGAAGTCGGGATGGAACTGGTCGAGACACATGTTCAACTTCTCGAACACCTTGCGGCTGAAAAGTTCATTCGCCATCACGTGGTTCTCTTCCTTCCGGGCGATGACTTTTTTCACCAACTCCACGGCGGGGTTGTTCCGTCGGCTATAGCGGTCGCCTTTGCCCTTCTTCGCGGTGACGTTCACCGTCTGCAGGGTGGTGACGGCAGGTTCCATTTTCACCTTCAGTCGGCGCGAGGAGTTGCCCTTCAGCACCACTGTTTTAGGGCGATAACCCACCATTCGGAAATTCAGCACCGTGTCCATTGCTGTGACACTGAGGTCAAACCGGCCATTGATGTCCGACACCGTCCCGTATTTGGTGCCGGGGATGGCTATCTGAACAAAGGCCAGCGGCTCGCCGGTGCTCTGGTCTGTCACCGTGCCGGAAATGGGCGACTTCATCTGTCCCCAGCACTCCGAACCCATTGTCAATACAAGCAACACAAAAGCGACTCCACGGCAAAAAACCGTCAGGAAGTGTGGCGCGACTCTATGTAATGTTTTGAAAATAATTGATATATGTTTTATGTTTAAATACCGATTCCATTGCAAAAATACAAAAAAAACAGGATATGAATAGTGTAGTTGTTGGAAAAAACGATTGGAGTGAAAAGGTATTTCGGGGCTTGTGCAATAAAAAGATGTCCTTTCCGTTATCCCCCCATGTTCATTGGTGAAACAATATCCCTATTCGTGGCCCTTTCGTGGACGGTCACTGCCCTCTTTGCCGAGGTGGCCTCCAAGCGCATGGGTTCCCTGCCGCTCAATGTGGTGCGCATGGTCATGTCCCTCTCTCTCCTCGCCGTCACCCTCTGGCTTGTCATGGGGCAGCCTTGGCCACGCTTTGCCGACGGCTCCACGTGGCTGTGGCTCCTCCTTTCGGGCGTGGTGGGCTATGTCATAGGCGACTACTGCCTCATGCAGGGCTACATCTACATCGGCTCCCGTTTCGGCCAGCTCTTCATGACCCTTTCCGCTCCCACCGCTGCCATCATGGGGCGGCTGCTTATCGGCGAGCAAATGCGTCCGATGGCCATTGTGGGAATGTGTATAACCCTCACGGGCATAGGCATGTCCATCCTCTCCAAACGGCAAACTCCCGACCCCTCGTCGCCTCATGCTCCCCAATTCAAACTCAAACTCCCCCGACGGGGTATCTTCTATGCCGCTATGGCCGGCATCTGCCAGGGCTTTGGGTTGGTGCTGAGCAAAACAGGGCTCGAACACTACGATGCCGCCCTCGCCGCCGCAGGTCTCGACAACCACTCCGCTTTGCCCGATGCCCTCATCCCCATGCCGCTCTACATCAGCATTCCCTTTGCCGCCACCATGATCCGTGCCGCCATGGGCTTGGTGGGCTTCACCCTGCTGCTGTTCCTTTTCAACAAAGATGCTGTCGACAAACTGCGCCATGCCGTCCGCGACCGCAAAGCTATGTGGTGTGTCTTCGGCGCCACCGTCTTCGGTCCCTTCGTGGGTGTCAGCATGTCGCTCCTCGCCACCATGTACACCTCCACCGGCATAGCCCAGACCCTCTTCGCGCTCACCCCCATTCTTATCATTGCCCCTGCCGCAATCCTCTTCCACCAGCGTGTCACCCCGCGCGAAATCCTCGGCGCCGTCATCAGCGTTGCGGGGGTCAGCCTCTTTTTCCTCTGATTGCTCGCGCAGCACCTTCGCTCGTTATTCGTTAGTTCTCCCATATTTCTCCCATATTTCTCCCATGCAGGATGGGAGAAATATGGGAGAACTGAGGTATAAGAATCGGATAAGGAGCGAAGGTACGGAGGTGAAACAGCAGCGAAAAATGTTGGTTCCGACACAATAAAAGCGGCAATTGTGCGTTACATCGAAAATCTTAAAACAAAATACTATGGCTTACAAAATTATTGACATTGAAGGTATTGGCGATGTTTATGCCGCCAAATTGAACGAGGCCGCCGTGAAAACCACCGACGACCTGCTGGAGAAATGCGCCACCCGTTCCGGCCGTCGCAAAGTGGCCGAGGAGACCGGTATCAGCGAGAAACTGATTTTGAAGTGGACCAACCATGCCGACCTGTTCCGCATCAAGGGTGTGGCGGGTCAGTTTGCCGAGCTGCTCGAGGCCGCCGGGGTGGACACTATCAAGGAGTTCCGCCACCGTGTGCCCGCCAATCTCTATGCCAAGATGGAGGAGGTGAACGCTGAGAAGAACCTCTGCAACCGCATCCCCTCGGTCAAAGAGATTGAAAAGATGGTGGCCCAGGCCAAAGAGATGGAACCCAAGGTTGAATATTGATTGTAGTCCAACCGCGCGGTTATCCGTGTGACCGATAGGCAGGGAGGCGAGGCCTCTCTGCCTATTGTTGTGTTGCGACAGTTTGTGATGAGTCGCCCGCCCCGCGGATGTGGTCGACGATTAGGGCTATGGCCCCGTCGCCGGTGACGTTGCCTGCGGTGCCGAAGCTATCCATGGCTATGTAGATGGCTATCATAAGCCCCTGCATGTTGGAGTCGAAACCGAGCATACTGGCCAGCAGGCCAAGGGCAGCCATGATGGCTCCACCGGGGACTCCGGGGGCGGCCACCATGGTGATGCCGAGCATCATGATGAAACCGAAATAGGTGCCAAAGTCGCACGGAAGCCCCATGCTGAGCGAGATGGCGTAGGCCACGGCGGTAATCTTCAGTATGCTGCAAGGCATGTGGATGGTGGCGCAGAGGGGCACGGTGAAGCCGGCTGTTTCGGGGCGTACACCGTTCTTGATGGCTTGCTGCAGCGTGACTGGGATGGTGGCTGCCGAGGAGGCTGTGCCTAAGGCTGTGACATAGGCGGGCAGCATGGTGACAAGAGCCTTGAAGGGGTTTTTGCGGGTGACACCCCCTGCCACAAGGAAGAGGAATACCAGTTCGGTGATATGCAGCAGGAAGATGAAACCGACAATTTTAAGGAAAGCCCCCAGCACAGCACCCACGTGTCCTTCGGCTCCCATCTGCAGGAAGATGCCGAAGATGTAAAGGGGCAGACAAGGGATGATGACCGAGGTGATGACCTTGGTGATGATGTCGCGGAAGTCGACGAGGAAGTTCTTCATCGTCGTGCCATTGATATTGGAGGCTGTCAGCCCCAGCAGGAAAGCCAGTACAAGAGCCGTGGTGACGGAGATGAAGGCTGGCATCTCAATGGTGAAGTAGGGCGTGAGCGCGTTGGCCATGTCCATGTTGCCCAGGGCGGTGAGGCCGTTGCCTAGGATGTGGGGATAGGCCAGCGAGCATGAGAAATAGGAGAACGCCCCCGACAGGATGGTGGAGCCGTAGGCCAGCGCCACGGTGATGAGCAGCAGACGGCCGGCACCCTTGCCGAGGTCTGCTATGCCGGGAGCCACCAGCCCGATGATAAGCAGGGGGATGAACATCCCGAGGAAATTCCCGAAGATGGAATTGAACGTGAGGAACACCCGCACAGCCCATCCGGGCATGAAAAGGGAAAAGACAATGCCAAGGGCAATGGCGATGAGAATCTTGGGCAAAATGCCGAATTTCTTGATATTCATAAAGGATTGTTTTTATTTTCCATCGATAATGAAATGAATTCTCCGCTGACGCTATCTGAGTGCCACAGGCACTTCTTCCCCTTGTCTCTCTTTTTTTTTGCAAAGGCAGAGACAAGGGGAGGGTTGGATTAACGCAATAGGGTGACGGTACCTGTGACAGACTGCCAGCCGTTAGGCACCAACTGGGTTGTATAGCGGCAGCGATACACGTAGGTTCCCTGGTGGCATGTAACCCCGTTGTGGGTACCGTTCCACTTCTCGTTGAAATCGGTGCTGTGGAACACAAGGTCCCCGCGCCGGTCATATATCCAGATTTCGAATTGCAGGATACCCGTGCCGAAGCCGAAGAAAGTGTTGTTGGTGCTCTCGCCTGGGGTGAAGACATTGGGGAAGTAGATGCTCTGTTTGAGAATGGGGACCGACGCCGTGTCGGTGTCGGCGCAGGTGAGGTTGGTCACCGTAAGGAACAGCACCAGACTGTCCACCTGCATGGGGACATCAAGCCTCAGTGTGCCGGAGGTGTCCGTAAGCGCAGGCATATCGTTGTACCACACCTCCCATCTGCGGTGGTTGACAGGACCGTGTCCGTTGTTGTAAGCTTCAAGTCTCCGGTTGTCGTCCGAAAGGAAATCGGGCGCGTAGGCAATGCGAGCCTCCACAGGATGGATGGGGATGAGCGTGATGCTGTCGTCGGTGGGGCACAGGGCGCGGGGGCTGTAGTCGGCGGTGAGCCTGTAGGTGGTGGTCTGCGACGGGTTCAGCAGCAGGATGCTGTCGCCCGCGTAATTGGATAAGTTATTGTCGGAGGGTCGTGACGACCAGCGGAGATAAGGAGCATCGGTGTGAGCGGTGAGGGTGTAGTAAGGTTCGGGTTTACATTGGTGGGTGGTATCGAACAGGATGGTCGGATAGGGCAGCACCGACAGGTTCTCAACGACGATGGTATCGCCAAACAGATGGCTTGCCGACGCAATCGTGTCGCGGTAGGTGCCTGCGAGGGTGAGTGGGCGGTCGTAGAAATAGAAGGTGTCGCCCTCGCAAATGGTGTCGAAACGGACACTTTCCATCAACTGGATTCGATACAGATGGAGCGTGATGACCGAGTCGCAACCCAGCGCGGAGGAGTAGCTTGCGTTGTAATCGCCCGTCTGGGTGAAGGCGTCGCCCTCAAAGAAAACGGTGTCGCCGGGGAAGATGGTGTCGAAGAGGTGCGTGTGGTAAGTCGGGTAGACGGTGAGGTGCAAGGTGACGGTGCTGTCGCACCCCAGCGAGGAAACGAGGCTGAGGCTATAGTCGCCCGACAGGCTGTAGGCCGTGTCGCCGAGCGTGGCGGAGCGGTTGTCGCAAATCGTGTCGTAGCGGTGGAAGTGGTACGTCGGGTTGACATGCAGCGCCAACACCACGGTGCTGTCCGTGCCGTGGCTGCCCGCGAGGGTGGTGCGAAGGGTGTCGGCCGCCGCCTGCCCATACCAAACGAAAGAGCTGTACTGATTGTCGCAGATGGTGCTGTCGACAGTCGTCAGGCTGTTGCGCCAAATGTGGAGGTTGTAGTTAATGGTGCTGTCGCAACCCCAGTGGTTGGCGAGGACAAAGATGCAGTTGGCGGTATCGTGCGCCATAGCCACGCCGTTATACATCCACGACGAAGCCTGGTTCTCAACAATAGTGTCGTAGACCGTGCTGAACGAGTTGTCGTGCACCACAAGGGCAAGGGTCACCGTGCTGTCGCAGCCCATGCTGTTGGTGCGCTGCAGGGCGTACAGGCCCGATGAGGTACCCGGGTAGAAGAGCGTGTCGAGGAGCGGGTACCCGCCCACAAGCTGGTTCGTGCAGATGGTGTCCCAAACTGTCAGATGGTCGGAGTGGTTGACGGTAAGATGCAGCGTTGTCACGCTGTCGCAGCCCTGGGCGTTGGTCGAGGTGGAAAAGAGAGTGGTGGAGGAGAGGTAAGTGGAGTCGTGCCAGGTGAAGCTGTCGCAGACAGTCACGGAGGTGTCGCCCGACGAGGTGTTGAGCACCGTGAGATGCAACATGCGGACGCTGTCGCACTGTGGCAGGGTAGCGGTGAGCAGCCCACGGGTGTACGTGCCGGGGAGCGAATAGGTGGAATCCTCGAAGGCGAGGCTCTGGTTGCTGCAGATGGTGTCGAAGAGGTCAATATGGTACGTGGGCAGCACATGCAGCACCATCGTCACGAGGCTGTCCGTGCCGAGGCTGTTCATTAGCGTGTCATACTGCGTACCCGCTGTGGTGAACGTGCGGTGGTTCCACACGTAAGGCAGCTGGCTGTCGCATATAGTATCGTAGAGCGTGGTGCGGTTATTCCAAAGGACATGGAGATGGTACGAAATCACGCTGTCGCAACCTGCCGCATTGGTAATCGTGACGGAAGCGTTGGCCGTGTCGCCGAAAGCCGTGAGGCCGTGGAAAACGCGAGGCAGTTGATTCTCCGTGCAGGTGTCGTAATAGACCGAGGAGGAGGAGTGGTTGACGGTAAGATGCAGCGTTGTCACGCTGTCGCAGCCCTGAGCGCCCGTAGTGAAGAATGAAGCGGTGGCTGTGGCGGTGTAGACCGAGTCGTGCCAGGTGAACTGGTCGCAGGCTGAGGCCGACGTGTCGTCAGCAGTACTGTGGTAAACAGTAAGGTGCATTGTCACCACACTATCGCATCCATAGATGTTTGAAAGAACGTGTGTGGTATCGCAGGAAGCGGTTAATTCTAAACCATGCCAAATCAGACTGTCGCAAGAGACGGCACTTGTATCGCTATTGCTACGATAAATAGTGGTACCGATTGATATGGTGTTATTCGCAGTATCGCATTCGAGTTGAGAGGCTCCATGTTGTGCAATGCCGTCGCCAAAGTCGTTCAAGGCAATGAGCAGAGAGTCGCTACTCTGCAAACCGCATAGTGCATTGATGGGGATAAGGATCGAGTACGCTGTGCAACTGTCAATATCGAGGCTTGTCGTCACGGTATCTGTCCACAGTAAGGTGCCAAGATACTCGTTCAAATACACAGTAATGCCGTAAGGAGCTATCAGACGGTCATCCCCTCGGTTGCAGTAAGAGACAGTGAGGGTAAGCGTATCGTCGTTACGGGAAGCCGTTGCAGACACACTCTCAGCGTCAGGTACGGCATTAAACGGCTGTCCGTATTGGTTGATAGTGGTGGCCTGCTGTAGGAAATTGTTATACGGTCGTCTTGCTACATTGTCAGGGTCGATAAAGACGGTTGCGTTATTGAACAAGTACTGCGGGATAGTCAAATCTTCGTTTACGCATGTGACGTTGTACAAATACTGGTTCCACACCTTACGGGCTGGAGCCCAAGGAAATCCTGTTGATTCAAAGATATTGAGCTGGTGGTTGCCCACAGAGACAATTTCCGCATTGCCGTCGCAATCCACATCCGCAATCAGTGGGTATTGCATAATGGTGACCTCGGTGAACGGAAACACATTCATTACATATACCGGGACTGTATCGTTGTATGTCAAATGGCTTTTTCCGCTTCCATTCACAATTCTGACCCTTGACTGATCGCAAATGATTAATTCCAGCAGACCATCCTGGTTGAAGTCAAAACTTGTGATGCTGTTCGAATAAGAGTCCTCATCGGTGGACAGATCCCACATCAGAGTGAAGGACTGTAGGCTGTCTATGTATTTGTATGCACGGAATTTGTTGTCACTGTTCGCCACTCCACACTGAATAAGTACCTCAAGATTACCATCGTTGTCAATGTCGGCAATCATCGGGACACTCTTTCCAGACCATGATGTGTTAATCGAGAACGGAGAGCTTGTGCTGTTGTTGTGTACGTCCCACACATATCCGTATACCGTGCCGTTTTGATTGTCGGTAGAGCGTATAGAGATTAGGATGTCAGGATAGCCGTCAAGATTGAAGTCGGCCACCTGTGGATGACCGTCGGCGGGTACATTACTAGGAGGGGTGACCTGTCTGGCAAGCGATATGGTGTTGCCGCTTGATCCGCTCGTATTGGTGATACTCACATTGTAAATCTCGTTGCCCAATATCAATTCTGGCTTAGCGTCTCCACATACATCCGCGGCAAAGGGAGACGAGAGCTTCCAATGTGTGATATGTGTCCAATGCGAATAGGATGAACCCGTGTTGGTGCTGCCTGCAACAGATGCGAGCAGGGTGCCCGTTTCGGCATTATAAATCTTGTTTCGGACATAGAGCTCCGGGTGGCCGTCCTGATTGAAATCTGCGAATCCGAGATTCACCGACCAGTCGCCAGTGTTCGAGCCATAGTCAACATCGGAAATCCAATATGGCAAGCTTGGATTACTTGACGTAATGTCATATGCCCTCAGCTTGAAGTCGTACGAAGCCACGATAATCAACCCCACTCCTGCTGCAGTCTTCACTAAGCCGTATGCGGCAGCCTCATAGCCCGAGACAGGCGATGGCAATGTGATGGTTTCCTTAAGAACCTTGGTTGAACCGTCGAATACCAGTAGCGTATTGTATCTTGAAATAGGACCGAAATAATAAGATTCTCCATTCTGAGCAAAACAGACAATCTCAGGAATGCTGTCTCCGTCTAGGTCTCCAACCAAAGGAATGTTCCGGTTGGCAACAATCGGGGCGGATGACCACCCTACTTGTATACCCCATTCAGACCTTTCGGGTGACATGATGCAGTCCGCGCTATCCACGTTGTCGGGCAAGAGGGTGTTGATAATGCTCAAGTTGAGGATAACCAGGCTGTCGCAGCCTGCTGAACTAGTAAAGTGATACTGCATCCCTATAATGGGTGTGAAAAAGGTGTCGCCTGCAAAGATAAATGGGAGATTCCAGTCGAGTATCACTGCATTGATAGTATCGGTGATGCTGTGCTGAATGCTGAGATGCAGCGTCACCGTGCTGTCGCAGCCGAATGCATTGGTCAGCGTGTCGGTCAAAGACGAGGATTGTGTCAATGTGGTATCATGCCATGTGTAGCTGTCGCAGGCTGTGACCAAGGTGTCGGTATGCGATGTATTGTTCACCATGAGGTGCAGGGTGCGGATGCTGTCGCACTGCGGTGAAGTGGCAGTGTGCAGCAGGTGGGTATATGTGCCGGTAAGGGTGTAGATGGAGTCCTCGAAGGCGTAGCTTTGGTTGCTGCAAATCGTGTCGTAGTATTCGAGATTGTAAGTGGGTAATACGTGCAACACTTTATTTACAATGCTGTCTCGTCCGTCATAAGTCAAGACGGTGTCAGTTTGTATGCCGGCTGATGTGAACAGGGTGTTGCCCCAATTAAAGGGAAGCATGTTGTCGCAGATGGTCGTATCAAGAGTAGAACCTACTGATACGGTGACACTGCGGACGGTTGGGCAGAAAGAGAGGTCGGTGAAGGAGATGTCGTCGAGGGCAAAGTCGTTGCCTCCGAGAGTTGTGTTCTGGTTCAGAATGGTGATAGTGGCTGTGGTGTCGTCACCGCTGTTCCATATTTCGTAGAAACGTTCCCACTGGTTGGTTGATGTGGGAGCTTGGAATGGTGAACCGAGTTGAGAGTTGTTTATGCTGAATTGCATCAATGCATAGTTGCCGAGTGACACAGAGGATAACCATGCTTCAAATGCATAATAGGTATGGGGCGTCACGGGGATGTTTGTTGACCAAACAACTGTCCCTGCATTCCCCGAACCATTAACCACCATCATATTGCCGCTGCCCGTTGTGTGGTCGGAAGCAATGGCAAAGTCGGGGTGGAAATTGCGTGGGTTGGATCCTATGGCATATCGCCCTTCTGGCACAAGGTTGGTGCTGTATTGGTAGTCTGAGGTAAATCCAGTGTTTCCCGATTCAAAACCTCCATTGGAAATAATATCAAGGCCGTCGTCGAAAGAATGGATGTAGTAGGTGGTGGTGGATGCGGGAGCAACAATTAATGTGTCGCCTGTCGCAATAGTGTTGCCATCGGCATCGGACCAGTAAATATAGTTGGCACCCCCTGATATCAATCGAACCGTATCGCCTGGCATTATGGCTTGGTTGGCAGGGTGTCTGGGTGAAGCAGAATGAATAATGACGAGGTGCAATTCTGTAATGCTGTCACATCCTGTGGTATTGAAACCCTCGTTGATGAGGAAATCACCGCTTTCAGAGTAGGATACATCGTGCCATATCAAACTATCGCAGACTGAGAATGAAAGGTGGGAAGTATCGGAGTGGTTGACGGTGAGATGCAGCGTCACCGTGCTGTCGCAGCCGAAAACATTGGTCAGCGTGTCGGTCAAAGACAAGGATTGCGTCAATGTGGTATCATGCCATGTGTAGCTGTCGCAGGCTGTGACCAAGGTGTCGGTATGCGATGTATTGTACACCATGAGGTGCAGGGTGCGGATGCTGTCGCATCCTGCGGTGGTGAGCAAGGCTTGGCTGTAGTCGCCAGCCGTGCTATAGGAGCTGTCGCCGAAGGTGACCGACTGGTTGCTGCAAATCGTGTCGTGGAAATCGAAGTGCCATGTGGGAAGCACATGCAACATCATCGTCACCAGGCTGTCCGAGCCGAGGCTGTTCACCAGCGTGTCGTACTGCGTACCCGCCTCGGTGAACGTGCGGTGGTTCCACGTATAGGGTAGCTCGCTGTCGCATACCGTGTCGTAAAGGGTGCTATATGTGTTCCAGATTACTGTCAAGTGGAGGACGACAATGCTGTCGCAACCCGAAGCGTTGGCGATAGTCACCTCTGCCACCGTGTCGCCTGTCAGCTCGTGGCCGTGGTAAAGGTAAGGCAGACTGTTGGCCGCAACCGTGTCGAAGAGCCTGCTGCCCGAAGAATGGAGGACAGACAGATGCAGCGACACCGTCGAGTCGCAACCGTGGCGACTCGTCAGTGTGTGGGTGGGAGGCGTGGCAGGCGTGAGGCGGAAAACCGAGTCGTACCACACCAGACTGTCGCAAACCACTGCCGTCGTGTCGCCCGTCGACACTTCCCATACGGTCAAATCCATCGCCCGCGAACTGTCGCACCCCGCCATCGTCGTGCGGTGTATGGCGTAAGAGCCGCTCGCGGTGCCGGCCTGCAAAGTAGTGTCGCCCCACAGGTAAGGCAAAGCCGAGGAACACAAAGCCAGCGAGTCGTGAATGTCGAAAACGGGATGCACGGCAATGCTGAGCGCGAGGGTGTCGGTGCAGCCCGCCGCGCTGGTCACCACACACCGGACAACCGTGTCGGTTGCAGGAGCAAGCACCAACACCGAGTCGCCCGCCGAAGCCGAGTCGCCGCCGACCCACTGGTAGCTGACTCCGTTTTGAACAATAATGGTGTCGGCGGGGTCGCCCATGCAGCGGTCTGTGCGGCCATAGATGGCGGGAGTGGCCGACGGATATTCGAGGACGAGCGTTTTGACAATGGTGTCGGCGCAACTGCCGCCGCCCAGGTATGAAACCAGCATCACATCGTACGACCCCGGCGACGTGTAGACCGTGCTGCCGTTATAGTCGGTAGAGGTCATGCCGTTGCCGAAATCCCAGTAGGCCGACTCGCAGCCCTCGCCCGTGCCGATGGGGGTCACCCCGTCGGTGGAGACGGTGCTGAGATTGTTGAACTGCACATAGAACCGGCAGCCCGTCAGCGACACCACCGAGTCGAACAAAGCCAGCGGGTAGCGGGTGCCCGCGTAGGCCGACATGGTGAAAAAGCAATCTGCCTTGTCGACGAACGACACATCGCAGAAATAAGTCGTGTTCGAAGTGGGGATAGTGATGGACTGGGTTGTGAAGAGCGAAGTCTTGTTCACCGTGTCGGTATACCAGTTGTAGTTGAAACCGTCGGGCATGGTGAAGACATTCGACTCCACCTCGCCGCAGTACTCCGCGCGGATATTCTTCAGCAGGCAGTCGAGAGTGAAATAGGCATAGCCATAGTGGCTGCCCTCGCCGCAGTCGTAGGTAGTCAGACGGATGCGGATGGTCTGGTTGGCGTAGGCGCTCATGTCCAGACCCACCGTAGTCCAGTCCTTCCACAGCACATCGTTGGCGGCCTCGTTCCATCCCAGATTGGCGTTGGCAATGAAGTCCGCCGCCCCGCAGCGCGAGTCAATCAGCCCGTTGTACTCATCGAGAATCTCGATGCTGAACCTGGGTTGTTGTATTGCGCTGTGCTCAGGGTCCTGCAACACAGCTGCATATTTCAGAATCAACAAGTCGAACGACGACGGGTCGACAAAAAGGCTATACGTCACCGACTCTGCCTCGGGGTCGGAATTGTTCGAAGTCCAGTTGCCCAGACGCACCGAGGCCTCCGCACCTTCAGGAACTGTCCGTAGCAAGCCACCTGTGCGCGGGTCGCGTTCCGTCGTGTCGTAATGCACCGTGTGACGGCTCAAAGCACTCTGGTTGCCCAAGTCCACTATTCCCATATGGCTGCGGGGGTTGCTGTACGAGCCGTATGTACACGTCGTGTAGTCTGCAGTCAGGTTTGTCGGGTCGATACATCCCGTACCTCCTGCCGGGGTGAAGAGGGTCACCGTGTCGCAATAAAACGTGTTGCAGAAATCCCACAGCATGCTGCCGCCGCACGAGGCAGAGAAACGGAATTCATAATTCATCAGATTGTCAAGACCCGTCACTGTCAGTGGTGGACTGGCGGGATGGATTGTAGTGCCACTGCCCGCGGCAAAGCCTATGGGTCCGTATTCCAGCGTCACCGTAGGTTGCCCCGTCTGACGCCAGTCCAGCGTAAGGTGGTCGGAGGTGAGCCCGCTCACCTGTAAATCCGAAGCTCCGCAGGTATCGATATACAAATCGTCCAGATACAGCCAGTCGTAGCTGCCCGAAGTCTTTGTCAGGCGGAAAGCCACAAAACGGGCATCGGCTGGAGCACTGGACAGTACCGCCTGCATCCGCTGCCAAGTGTTACTCTGCGTATTGGTGAAACGTTTAATAGAGATGAAAGAGCTGGCGTCGTATGGGTCGCTCATCACACCGAGTTCGAGGATAAAAGTGCCGTAGTTGTTGCACCGCATCCAGAACGACACAGCCAGTTGCGACAGGCTTTCCACCTGCAAATCCGGCAGCACCGCGTATGGTTTGCGTTCGGTGGAATTGGAGTAGAAGCGCAGCGACCTGACAGGGGTGTGGCTTTGGTCGCTATAGACATAGCAGTCGTTGCCACTCTCCTGCGGCACCCTTAGGTTGTGCCAACCGTAGGGCATACGGTTGTTCTGGCAGGTGTCGAAATTGATGCACAGGGGCAACGGCAACGGGCCGTCCTGAGTGGTGACGGTGTGGGGAGGTGTACAGGTGGGAGAGAGGCTGTCGCACCGGAAGTAGAAGTCGTAAGAAGTGCGGTTCTGCAGTGTGAGAAAGAGGGGGAGGCTGTCGACACGGACAAAATGTCCCGTGCCCTGCTGGAACCCCGTAGTGCCATACTCCAGCCAGAAGCCTGTCCGGGAAGGCTCCCTCGAGTCGATGCGCACCTCGTTGTGTCGCGACAGGCTGGCGCGAACCCCTGCGGGGATGTCGCAGGGAAGCACCTCGAGACGGTCAATCCAGATGGCGCGCGAGTTGCCGGTGGTCTCCCTCATGCGGAGGGCAACAAAGCGGCCTGCACCGCTGTACCGCTCCAGACGTGCCGACACGGGCTCCCAACATTGGGACTGGGTGCCCCGCAGGGTGTCCACCACTGTGAAAGAGCCCGTGTCGCTCATGTCCGTCATCACGCCCACCTCGAGGAACAGGGTGGCAGGGTCGGATGAACTCCACATCGTGGCGCGGAGCGAGAGGTTGCGGAGGCTGTCGACATCCATTTCGGGCAACACGGCGTAGAGGTACATCCCGTTGTAGGTCTCGAAACGCAGGTCGCGGTAGTCGGGTGCATCGTAGTCGTGTTGGATGTATAGCCTGTTGCTGTTGTTGTCGCCTATGAGACGTTGCCAGCCTGTGGGGAAAGCCCCGGAGCCTGTGCCGTAGTCGGCGAACTCCTCGCAGTAGGGGAGGGATTGCAGATGCGAAGTGGTGAAGCAGACGGCTTCGTGGCACGAGGGGGTGATGCTGTCCTCGTAGAGGGTGACGCAATAAGAGGTCGATGGGGTCAGCCCGTGGATAGGGAAAGGCGTCGAGTCGACAAGAATCATGCTGTCGACACCGTCGGCACCGAGGCGTATCCAGTAGGGGTGGAAGGGGAACGAAGTGTCGGATACAATCTCAATGGCATTGTAGGCAACGATGTTAATATCCGGCATCGGGATTGCCGACACAGAAATGTTGTCCATATACATTGAATAGCCTCCGACATTGTTGATGTAGCGGAATGCAATATTGGCCGACACACCGTCGAGGCCGTGGAAGTTGACAACCTTCGGCTGGGAAACCGAGTTCGCCGAGCATTGCAAGGTTTCGACAGGGATGAAGGAGTCCATATTCTGACGGTCGGTCAAAATGCCCACCTGGACGAATTGGGATTGGCAATATCCATTTACGCCCAAGCGGCATGAAAACTGAATGTCAGTGTTGCCATTCAGGGCAATGGAGGGCATCAATACCCATTGGTTGCAGTAGCCTGTAAATTCGAGATTGACACTTTGTGTCCATCCGTAGGAGACATACCAAATATGGGTGAGAGTGCTATAATAGTTGCAGTCGGGGTAGGCCATCCAACCTCCTGAAAGGATATCATAGGCGTAGCTTTCAAAATTTTCGCAATAGGGCAAGGCTACTTCGACTGAGGTGGTGACGGACTGCGGGGGGAAGCAGGTGACGTCGCCGCTGTCGGAATGGTGGTAGAAGTGGTAGGTTGTCATGGTGTCGAGGCCGGTTATGGAGTAGGTGGGGGAGGTGATGTGCAGCCATGTGTTGGTGGTGTCGCCGGGGTTGCAGCCTTCGGGACCATATTCT
This sequence comes from Bacteroidales bacterium, assembly GCA_017530105.1. Taxonomy (GTDB): domain Bacteria; phylum Bacteroidota; class Bacteroidia; order Bacteroidales; family P3; genus Colimorpha. Next base: position 17,315 of record JAFXMW010000078.1, on the reverse strand, counting down.
ATCCAGTAGTCGGGCGAGAGGGTGTCGTTGGAGGTGACGGTGACGGTGGTGGCACCGGTGAGAGCGTATGAGGGGGTGGGATGGTCGTTGATGCGCAGGTTGTCGATGTACATGGAATTGCAATTGCCTGTGGTGTTGACCATGCAGAAGGTTATGAACCGGCCAGCTCCGTGGTAGTTGTGCAGCGAGGCGTGAACGGGCTGCCATGAGTTGGTGGGGATGTTTTGCACAGTGTCGACGGGGATGAAGGTTTCGGGGTCGTCTTTGTCGGACATTACGCCGACAATCATGAGGAACTGGGCACGTTCATTGTAGAGGTCGAAGTAGAGGTCGAGACGGTTGAGTGAATCGATGGCCACATCGGGCATAACGGCGTAGCTTCGGCTGTTGTTATTGCAGTTGTTGTAAAACTGGATGATGCCGTCGCTGTTCTTGCGGGGGTAGTTGCTGTTGTAACTATTGTGCCGGGTCCATCCGTTTGGCATCTGGTAGTTGGGGCAGGTGTCGAAGTTTTCGCAGAAGGGGATGTGCAGTTCGTCTGTGGTGGTGAGGATGACGGGGGGGGCGCAGGTGGGGTATTCTTCGAAACAGCGGGTAAAGAAACTGTATTGGGTGTTGGGCTCGAGTTCGGTGATGTAATAGGGGTTTTGGGTGACGTGTAGCAGGGTGTTGGTGCTGTCGCCTTGCGAGCATCCTTGGGGACCGTATTCTATCCAGTAGTCGGCTGTGGTGCTGCTGTCGGGGAGGGAGGCTTTCATCTGTCTGGAACCCGCCACAGTGATGTCGGGCAGGGAACAGGCGGAGACCTGCAGGTCGTCGAGATAGAGAGGCTCACGTCCGCCTGTGGTGGAGATGAGGAAGGTGACGAAACGTCCTGTGCCGTTATAACGAGCCAGAGAGACATGCTGGGGGTAGTATACGCTGCCGGTGGGGCAGGTGAGTGTGTCGACAGGGGTGAAGGTGTTGAAGTCGGCGCGGTCGTCCATCACACCGACAACAAGGCGTGTACGGCTGATGTAGTCGATACGCAGCGAGAACTGGAGGTCGAGATGACGTACACTGTCGATATTGAAATCGGGGAGGGCGGTGTATTGCAGGTGGCTGTAGTCGGTGTAGAAGTCGAGGGTGCGGCAGCAGCTGTTGTAGGAGTAGTTGTAAGTGCGGGGGTAGTTGTCGCCGTAGGCGCTATGGCTGTACCATCCGGGGGGTACGACAAGGTTGTCGTAGGTGTCGAAGTTTTCGCAATAGGGCAGAGATACGGCATCGGGGGTGGTGAAGGTGTAGGGCAGACAGAGGCGTTCGCCCGCAGGGCTGATGAAAAAGACCTGGTAGGTCTGCGAGGGTTCGAGGTTGTTGAGCAGGGCCTGGCAACTGTCGCTGGCGAGGGTGCGCCAGTTGTCGCCGTAGCCGTAGAGGATGGTGTAGTAAGGGTTGTTGTATTGTCCACTCCATGTAATCCGGCGGCTGGAGGAGCCGTAGACGGAGCTGCTGAGAGCAGTGGGGTAGGGATAGTTGGAGAGGGCAAGTTTGGAGAGCCTGATCCAACGGCATCCCGAGGTGCTGCGGGCGCGGATGGCAAAACGGTTGTAGGCGGGGTTGCCGCCGCTGAGCTGTATGTTGAATTCTTGCAGGGTGTTGGTTTGTTGGTTGTTGATAGAGGCCATCTGCACAAAGGTGTTGGCATCGGAGGTGTCGGTGAGGGTGCCGAAGTCGAGGTAGATGTAGTTGTTGTTGGAGGTGGAGAAATAGGCGTAGACCCATTTGCCGCCCAGCGAGTCGCCGGAGGGCAGGGGACGCAGCAGGACGGTGTTGTCGTGGCCGGAACAGGGCGAGAAGGCTACAACCTGCTGGTCGTATTGGGTTTCGGTTAAGGGATATTGATCGCGGCCGCGTACCACTTTCCAGTGGTCGGGGAGCACGCCGGAGGGCAGGTCCTCGAAATCCTGACAGTAGGGAGGGTAGAGCATGGGGTTGAGGGTGTAGGCCACGGGAGAGCAGAGGGCCATGTCGGTGTCGTTGCACTGCGCCATGATGTAGAAATCGTAGTTGCTGTCGGGGTCGATGCCGACGATTGTGTAGGGGCTGTAATGGGCGGTGATGACTGTGGGGGAGTAGGTGCTGTCGTCGCGGTCGTACCCTTGGCGGCCATACTCGATGTTGACGGCGGAGGGGTTGTACAGGGAGGTCCAGGCAACCTGTACCGTGGTGGGCGAAGTGGTGAAATGGACATCTGAGATGCCGCATCGACCGACGTAGATGTCGTCGATGTAATAGATGTAACTGGCATAAAGGGGTTTGTAGCGGAAGGTGATGTATTGCCCTGAGCCTGCGTAGGGGGCGAGGTCGACACTGAACTGCTGCCAGCGGGCGGTGCTGGCGAGCCGGTATGCGTTGATTTCGGTGTAGGTGGTTGGGTCGTCAGGGTTGGTCATGATGCCAATATGCAGCACGTCGGTTGTTGTTGCGTAGCCATTGGTGGCGTAGGCGTAGAAGGTCAATACCATTTCGTTGGTGGTGTTTTCCTCGAGGGGCGGGAGCGACATGTAGCAGGCGGTGTCGGTGGTGGTGTAGAGGGCGATGCAGGATTCGCCGCTGTGGTGGTTGGTGGTGGTGAGAGCGGGATAGAGGTTAGAGGAGCCGACGATGCGACGGTAGCCTGTGGGGAATGGGAGGGTGTCGTAGGTCTCGTAGGATTCGCAGTAGGGAATTTCGAGGTAGTGGGCTTGGGTGGTGATGACGACGCCTGTGCCGCCGCCCCATCCGCCGCCGGCGCCTCCGCCACCGCCTCCGGTGCCGCCACCGCCACCCCAGCTGCCGCCGGAGGTGGTGCCGGGGCTGCCGCCTCCAGGAAGATAGGTAGCGCCGATGATTTCGCAATCGCAGAGCGACTTGAAATTGAATTCATATTCGGTCAACTCCGACAACCCTTCGATGGTTGCGGGGCTGTTGAGGAGGGTGTCGAAGGTGCCGTGGCCGTGGGCGAAGCCACGGGGGCCGTATTCAACGATGAGCCCCCGGGAGCCTTGGGAAGTCCAGTTGACGGTGATGGAGTTCTGGGTGATGTCGGTGATGGTGAGGTCGGAGGCGACACATTTCTCGATACAGAGGTCGTCGAGGTAACATTCGCACCAGCTGCCGTCGGAGGAGAGGAGTTTGAAGGCGATGATGTGGCCGTTGCCGGTGTAGGCGGAGAGCGAGAGGGTGTGATGTTCCCACTCTGCGTTGTTTCCGATAAGGGTGTCGACACCTATGAAACTGTTGGTGTCGAGGATGTCGGTCATCACACCTATCACGAGTCGGGCAGAGGAGGTGTAGCCGTTGAAGCGTGTCCAGAAGTTGGCATAGAGACCGCTCACGGCCATGCAGCTGGAGGTGGGGTTGATGGTGGGCATGGCGGCGAGACTGAAGAGGCTGTCGGTGGCGTAGAATTGCATGGAGTTGTTCTCGCTGTGTCGCACGCTGGAAGAGGTGCGGGGGTAGTCGCTGCCCACGGTGGAGAGCCTACGCCAGTTGTTGGGGAAGCTGTTGGAGGCGATGCCGTCGAAATTGGTGCAGTAGGGTATGTTGACCCATGTGTGGAGGGTTTCTTCGCGCAGGGTTTCGTAGTTGCAGTTGTCGGGGGTGCTGTCGCATTGGGGCCAGAGGTGGACGGTGAATTGGGTGGCTTCGGTGAGTCCGGAGATGTGGATGGGGCTGGAGGTGTGGTAGGTGGGGGGGCTTTGGCTGCTGCCGCTGAGGCCGTAGGTCATCCAGACGCCGGGGCAGCCGGGGGATGTGTGCCATACGACATCGACACCGTCTTGCCCCAATCCGCTGAGGTTGCATGAGGTGATGGCGCAGGTGCGGAGGGTGATGTCGTCGATGTAGGCGTATCCGCTGGAGCAGTAGGCTGCACGGTAGCGGAAGGCGATGTAGGGGGCGTTGCCGGTATAGGGGGAGAGGTTGCGTTTGACGCGGTTCCAGCTGCTGCCGCCGCGGATGGTGTGGAGGAGGGTGAAGGTGTTGGTGTCGTGGGGATTGGTCATGAGACCTATCTGGAGCGTGGCGTTGGGATTTTCGTTGTAGTAGTAGAAGTCGATGTAGAGTTGGGTGCCCACGGTGCTGACGACGGGCATGGCACACATGGAGGTTTGGTCGGACCAGTTGTTGCAGCAGTAGGAGTAGAATTGCAGGGATTGGTTGGAGGTTTTATACCGTTGGGTGGAGATGCGGGGGTATTGGTCGCCGTAGGTGCGGGTCCAGTCGGCAGGCATTTGGTCGGGGGTTTCGCTGTCGAAGTTGTTGCAGAAGGGGGTGAGGAGCGGTTCGTCGAGGGTGTGGATGGTGACGTGCTCTTGCTGGCACTCGTTGCTGTCCTGGCACGAGGACCAGACGGAGAAGCGGTAGCTGGTGCTGTTGGTGAGTCCTGAGATGGTGACGGAGGTGTCGGTGGTTCGGAGGAGGGTGCCGGAGCCGGGGGTGTAGCCTGCGGGGCCGTATTCGACGGTGTAGGTGGTGGCGGCTGTGTGGGTGCCGTAGTGGCGCCATGTGAGGCGGACGCTCTGGTCGGTGATGTTGGTGGCGCGTAGGTCGCCGGGGCGGCAGAGGCTGTAGCCGAGGTCGTCGAGGTAGGTGTAGTGGCAGCCGTCGAGGCTGGTGTAGCGGAAGGCTATGTGGCGGGCTGTGCCGGTGTAGGAGGAGAGGTCGATGTTGTAGCGTTTCCATTGGTATGTGGGGTATAGGGTGCGGATTGGGACGAAGGTGGTGCTGTCGTAGGGCAGGGTGATGACGCCTACGGTGAGCCGGGCGCGGTTGCGGACATCGCTGTTGGTGCAGCGGAGTGAGAATGATATTACGCCTCCGGCCACGGGATTTTCGGTAGCGGGCATGACGAGGAAGTTGCCGTTTCCGTTGCCGGAACAGGTGTAGAATTCGATGGAGCGTGACGGGGAGGTGCAGTAGTCGGTGCTGGGGTTGTCTATTATCCATGGGCGGCTGTCGTGGTTTTTCAGGGTTGTCCAGTATTGTGGTGTTTGGTTGTAGTTCATCCAGTTGAAGTTTTCGCAATGGCCGGGGACGATGCTGTCGGTGCGGGTGGTGAAGGTGTAGATGTTGTTGCTGCAGCTGTTGGCGCTTCCGGTGCAGTGGGGCCGTAGTTGGCAGGTGTAGGTGGCATCGCTGTCGAGGCCCGCGAGGTGCAGGGGCGGTGTGGCGTTGGTGATGACGACGGGGGTAGCGGAGGTGGTGTTGATGTATTCGACTTCTACACTGTCGACGTCCCCGGTGGTGGACCAGGTGAGCCAGGCATCGTGGGAGGTGACACTGTAGAGGTGGATGTCGGTGAGGTCGCAGCTGCTGATTGTGATGTCGTCGATGTAGAGGTAGCCGTCGTTGCAGGAGTAAAGGGTGGAGCAACAAAAGGCTATGTGGCGTCCGGTGCCGGCGTAGGTTGAAAGGTCTATGGTGTGACGCTGCCAATTGTCGGACCAGTTGTAGTCGATTTCGGCTATGGTGTCGAAGGTGGCGGGGTCGACAGGGTTGGTGAGCATCCCTACGTAGAGCCGGTTGCGGGAGTAGTAGTTGTAGCCTCGGGTGTAGAAGGTGAGGGTGAGTCCGGTGAGGTCGGTCTCTTCCAAATAGGGCATGACGGCCATGCTGCTGTAGTTGCTGTTTTCACCGCAGTTGTATGACCTGAGGAAGAGTGAGCGGTTGCCTGTTCGGGCTATGTCCTCGACACGTGGGCGGCTGTCGAAGGTGACGGGGCGGCTCCAGCCGTTGGGGAATCCGTAGGTTGGGACATCTTCGAATCCATAGCAGTATGAAGCGGCGGTGGGGTATTCGAGGGTGGTGAAGGTGTTGCAGCCAAAGTTGCATGTGGTTTCTGTGGTGTTGCTGATGGCGGTGATGTAGCAGTCGTAGGTGGTGTTGGGCTGCAGCGTGTCGACGGTGAGGCTGAAGGTGTTGGCGTCGACGGTGACACTGGTGCCTGTGCCGCGGGCGAAGCCTGAGGGACCCCACTCGACGATGGCTCCGTTGTAGGCACGTCCGCAGGGCTGCCAGGTGAAGGTGGCGCCATGCGATGTGATGCTGCTTACGGTGCGGTTGCGCGCTGCTGCATCGCTGACGATGAGGTCGTCAATCCATACTCCGCCGTAGGTCCAGTAGTTGCTGTTGCGTGTGCGTATGGCGATGTAGCGTCCTGTGCCGGTGTAGCCGTTGAGTGTGTGTACATGGCTTTCCCAGTAGTTGTAGGCTACGGGTGTGGAGACAACAGTGGTGAAGGTGTTTTCGTCGTCGGGGTTGTCCATCACTCCGATTTCGAGCGTTTGTCCGTTGCTTGCTTCGCTCCAGGTGTAGAAGCTCACCACAAGTCCGTTGATGCTGTCGGTTTCGAACAGGGGCAGCACTATGGTGGAGTGGTTTTCGAGGTCGTGGTAGGAGAGGAGGTAGAGAGCACTGGTGCCGGTGTGGCGGGGGGTGCCGCCCGTGATGATGCGGGGGGTGTTGTCGTACATTGAGGGGCGGTGCCATCCCGAGGGGTAGGAGCCGTCGGCCATGCCTTCGAGGTTCATGCAGTAGGGCAGGAGGATGTCCTGAGGGAGGGTGTGCGCGGACGGTCGGACGGCGTCGCAGTGCTGTACCATTGTGTCGCATAGCCCGTAGACGATAAACTGATAGGTGGAGTCTGCCATCAGACCGCTGATGACTGTTTTCTGCCATCTGCCTGCAGTTTGCACGGTGTTGCCTCGCACGGGTATGACAAGCCGTGTGCCGGAGCCTTCGGTGAATCCGATGCCACCATATTCCACCACGATGCTGTCGCCATGGAAACGGGTGTCGACAGTGTCCCACCGTATTTCGATGGAATGGGAGCCGATGTTGGTGAGGTGGACGCCGTCGACGAGGCATGAGGCAAGCTGCAGGTCGTCGATATACATTGAATTGTAGGCTGTGTTGGGGTCGGAGGCTCGCAGGGCGATATATTGCCCGACGCCTGTGTAGCGGTTTAGCGACACCTGTTTGTATAGCCATCTGTTGCTGGCGGTGCAAAACACAGTGTCGACGGGGGTGAAGCTGGAGGCGTTTTCGGGGTAGTCCATCACACCCACCTCGATGCGTCCGGAGGTGTAGCCGTCGGAATAGAGATAGAAGGCTACGCTGAGGTGCCGCAACGATACTGTGTCGGTAAGAGGGAGGACGGCGATGGGCATGGTGCTGGTGTAGTATGGGCGCATACGCAGGGCGCGGTTGCCATTCCTGAAGCGGTTGGTGGAGGTGCAGGGCGTGCCGTCGTAGTAGTCGGTACCCCGCCAGAGCGGCGGCAGGTCGGGGGAGTCGTCGAAGGTAGTGCAGAAGTTCAGGTTGTTGTCGGGAGGTTCAAGGGTGGACCATTGCAGGGGGCGTTCTTCCGACTGAACACCAGAGCAGTGGGGCTGGATGCGCACGTCGTATAGTGTGGAGGGGGTGAGTCCGGTGAGGCGGAGGGGAGAGGAGACCCCTGTCAGAGTTGTACCTGTGCCGGGAGTGAATCCGGCAACACCGTATTCGACATTCACCGTGGGCGACCCGATGGTGTCGAAGCTGAGCCACATGCTGTTGTATGTACGGTTGTATAGGCGTTCGTTCCAGGTGCCGCAGGGGATGAGGGCCACATCGTCGATGAAAAGGAAACGTCCGTCGCCCGTCTGCAGGCTGCGCTGCATACGGAAGGCGATGTATTTGCCTGTACCCGTGTAGGGGGCAAGGCTGACGACTTTTTCCTCCCATAGATTGATGTTGTCGATGGTGACGGTGTCGACGGGTGTGAAGTTGTTGTTGCTGCGCAGGGTGCTGTCGCATACGCCCACAATGATGTAGGTGCCGCTGTATGCTGCGCGGAGACTGAATCGTACCGACATGGTGGCGATGTCCGCCACATTCATCCGCGGTCCGATAGCCATAGAATAGTGGTTGCCGTCGTTGTTGCTGCCGCAGTACATGCGCAGGGCTCCCGGCGAGCTGCTGTAGGGGTTGCCCACAATCTGGGGTTCGTTGAGGGTGTCGTCGTAGTTGAGCAGTTTGGTCCAGCAGGTAGGCAGGATGTTATAGCCTGTTCCGTAGTCGTCGAAACTCTCTTGCATGGGAGGGTCCATGGTGCCGCAGGCTGTGCGGAAACTCTCGCGGGCGGTGCAGCAGGGAGCCCAGTCGTCGGCCACGCTGCTGATGGCGAAGTCGTAGTGGGTGTTGGCGTTCAGCCCGGTAAGGCTCAGACTGTTGGTATTGAGAGTGTGCAGGGTTCCGTTCACGTCGACCAGGAATGGACCGGAGGGGTTTGTGGCGTTCCAGTTTATCTGGGCGGATGAAGTGGTGATATTGGTCACTGTTACCGATTCGGGACCGTTGGTGCAATCCTCCCCCACGCCCCTACATGAATAGTTGAGGACGAGGCCGGGGTAAGGGACGGAGCCGTCGGTGTGGAAATAAATGGTCATATAGCCTGAGGTGGAGACGACGGTGGGGGTCAGCGTTCCCTCCCCTGTTTTATGGTCGGCGAGCGGGGAGCCTCCGGTGCCGACGCTGTTGTAGACCGAGAACCAGTCGTAGCCACTTTCGGTGTGAAAGGACCCCCAAAGAGAGATGGAGACCCCTGCGGGCACACTGATGACGGCATAGCCGTTGAAACCGTTGGAGTAATTACCGTCGGGGCCCCCGTTGTCGTAAATTGTCCCGTCGGGGTGCTGGCAACCGTCTATCCAGACAGTGTCGTTGTTGGCTAAATTAACAGAGTATTGTGCATAACTCGCAGGGATGATTAGTTGTAATAGTATGACTGCGAGAAGTTTGTGTAATGGTGTCCTCATATATTTAGATAAATTTTTCTTGCAAATATACGAATTTTTTTTAATTAGAAAGGAAATGACGAATTCATTGTAACCCATCAGTAGTCTGTTGCACCCCCGGCGACTGTTGCCAGACCCCTCGCTCCTCCTTTTCATATCTGTTTATCCCAAATCGGTCATTAGTTCTTTCGTCACATATATATCACATATATATTACTTCTATATCCAATAGATAGAGAAATGCAAGACAACAGATGAAGAAACGATGCCCCATAAGCGACCTTATCACCAACCTTAATCGGTTATTTTGGTTAGTGTCAGGGTTAAACCCAAAACGATTGTCATGAAGATGAAAACTATTTCGGAGTATTTGCTACCCAGCAGGGGTCGAATGGGTACAATCCAATGACCGATTTGAGAAAAAGTCTATATAATCCAGAAGTCCCCACATCCCACCCCTGCTTTGTTCTCCGCTTCGCTATCAAAAGTTCACTGGACTTTCTTCATCCCGGATGAGATGCTGCAGCGGTTCCATTGTTCTCTCTTCTCGGTGGGTTGATTTTTGTGGGGTTGGCCTCTGGGGAGGCTTTTTGTTGTGAAAACACGTTAAAATTAAAAAAAGTGTATTTTTGCATTTTGTTGTCAGGGTTTATTATTTTATATCTTTAGGAACATGAAACATACTATTATTCTTTTACTATGCAGTATCCCTTTGTTGTGTTGTTGCAATGGAGGAAAAAACAAAAACGCTGGATGGAGCGACACCATTGCTGTCAGGTCTCTCGTTGTGGCCGAGGGTGAGAATGCCAGCCAGCGAGTGTATGTGGGTGCCATCGGGTCGGAGGGCGAGGCGGACATGAACTTTACCCTCGGCGGCAGGTTGACAAAAGTTGCTGTCCACAACGGACAGAGGGTGAAGAAGGGCCGGATTCCGGCCGAGGTGGACGCCACCACGGCAAGGAGTCTCCACAATGCCGCCCTGGCATCGCTGCGGCAGGCCGAGGATGCTTACAACCGGATGAAGAATGTGCATGAGGAGGGAGGCATAAGCGAGGTGCGCTGGGTGCAGATGGAGACAGACCTGGAGAAGGCACGCCAGTCGGAGATTGCCGCCCGCAAGAGGGTGGAGGATTGTGTGCTGCGCGCTCCGTTCGACGGCGTGGTGTCGTGCCCGTTGCACCATGTGGGGGAGGAACTGAAGCCGGTGGAGCCGTTTGCCCGCGTGATAGACTTGCGGCGGTTGAGAGTCGGCTTCTCTGTCCCGGAGCATGAGGTGGGGCTTCTGCCAGTGGGAACCACGGCAAGGGCTGTAATCCCTGCGTTGGACGACAGGGAACTGGCCATCCGCATTACGGACAAGAGCCTTTTGGCTAACCCGCCGGGCCATACATACAGGGTCTACGGCACCGTGGTGGGGGGCGATGTTGCGGGGTTGCTGCCCGACATGGTGGCAAAGGTGAAGGTGGACATTGATTCGAGGGCGGGCATCGTGGTTCCGGCCGAGTGTGTGCAGGTGATGCCCGAAGGCACGATAGTGTGGGTTGTGGAAGGCGGCAAGGCGTACCATCGCACGATTGCGGTGAGCGACTTTATCCGCAACGGTGTAATGGTGGAGGAGGGCCTGAAGGCCGGCGACACGGTGATTGTTCTGGGACAACAGAAGTTGTATACAGGCGCCAAAGTGAAAATTGAAAATTGAGAATTGAGAATTGAGAATTGAAATTGGTTTAAATGGTCAAAATTGGTTGAAATATGGCAAGAAGGACTAATATGATAGAGGGGGCAATGCGCAGTTTCCCTATTCTGGCACTCTCCATAATAGCGGTGGTGGCACTTGGAATCTTTGCTTTGCCTCACCTTAACAAGAATGAATTCCCCAATGTCACGATACGCCAGGGGATTGTGGCGGTGATTTATCCCGGTGCCACGGCAGAAGAGGTGGAGGAACAGGTGACAAGCAAGGTGGAGGATTATATCTTTACATTTAATGAGGTGGACAAGAACAAAACGTACTCGTATAGTAAGGACGGGGTGCTGTATGTTTTTGTCACGATGGTTCATGGCGACGATGACACCAAGGTGACGTGGTCGAGGATGAGGGAGGGGCTCGCGCTGTTCCGGCTGACGGATTTGCCTCAAGGTGTGGCGGCCACTGCAGTGGTGGATGACTTCGGCAACTCCTCGTCGCTGCTGTTGGCTATAGAGAGCGGTGAACGGTCGCCGCGCGAGCTTGAAGAGATGTCGAAGAAACTGTCGGCACGTCTGCGGCATATTCCCGAGTTGGGAAGAATCAACATAGTGGGTAACCAAAGGGAGGAGATTGCCGTCCACATGGACCCTGTGAAGCTAACGCAATATGCCATCTCGCCCTCGGTAGTGTCGGCAGAGTTGGCGGCGCAGGGATTCCGCACCATTTCGGACAAGGTGGAGAACGACGAGGGCCACGCCCATGTGCATGTGTCCATCCCCTATGGCGATATGTATAACCTCAGCGAGTTGGTGGTTTTTTCCGACCCTGCCACGGGTCAGGTGTTGCGCCTGCGCGACGTGGCACGGCTGGAGCCCCACTATCCGGAGAAGGTGCCGCATATTGTGTATTGCGATTCGGCGACGGACAATACACGCTGTGTCATGCTCTCGCTTGAGATGCGCAGCGGCAACAATGTGGTTGAGTTTGGCAAGAAGGTGGAGAAGGTGATAGCAGAGTTTGAGCAGACGGTAACCCCCGATGTCCATATCCATCGCATCACCGACCAGCCGCAAGTGGTGGACAGTTCGGTTCGGTCGTTCCTGCGCGACCTGGTTGAGGCCATCCTTGTGGTGATTGTCGTGATGCTGCTGCTTTTCCCGCTGCGCACGGCATTGGTGAGCTCCACGTCGGTGCCCGTCTGTATTGCCGCCACGCTGGGCATTATGTATTTTCTCGGCTTTGAGTTGAACACTGTCACGCTGGCGGCGTTGATTGCGGTGCTGGGCATGATAGTGGACGACTCGGTGGTGGTGATTGACGGCTATACCGACATGCTCAGGATGGGACATTCACGATGGTATGCCGCTGCGGTGTCGACGACGAAACTTGCCAACTCGATGCTCTTCGCCACAGCGTCGATAGCCATGATGTTCTTCCCCGCCCTGGCCATCTTCAAGGGGAATATGCTGGGGGACTTCATCAGGCTGTTCCCTTGGATGGTACTCATTTCGTTGGCCTGTAGCTACCTCTATGCCATTCTGGTCATACCGTTCCTTTCGGCACGGCTTATCCGTCAAACCTCGTCGAACAAACGTACCTGGGTGGAACGGTTGCAAGAACGCTTTTTCACCTCCCTGCAGCGGGGCTACCAATGGTTGCTGGACAGGTGTTTCCGTCACAAAAAGATTACTCTTGCCGTGGGTGCCTTGTCGGTGGTGGCCGGTGTTTTTCTATTCACTTTGATCAATATTCAGATACTCCCCAAGGCGGAACGCGACAGTTTTGCCGTTGAGATGCGCCTCGATGCATCGGCCTCGCTCAAGGAGACGAGTGCCGCGGCCGATTCGTTGAGGAAGGTGCTGATGGCCGACCCGCGAATCACGAGCGTAACCTCGTTTGTGGGCATGTCGTCGCCACGGTTCCATATCACTTACGCTCCGCAGCTGCCGTCGGACAATTATGCCCAGCTTATTGTGAAGACTGTGGATGACGATGCCACCAAGGCCGTGATTGAGGAATATGCCCAGCGTTACGAAAATATCTTCCCCAACGCCCAGATGCGTTTCAAACAGTTGGACTACCAGATGGCTCTTTCGCCCATAGAGTTTTATATCAAGGGTGATGACTATGACAAACTCTCGGTTGTGCGCGACTCGTTGCTACGCATCATGAGGGCAAACCCCAACCTCTTTTATGTCCATTCCGACTATGACGAGACGGAGGAGATAGTGGATGTGGTACTGAAGAGCGATGTGGCCAATATGTTGGGGATTACCCAGTCGACATTGTCGGTATACATCAGCGGAGCCCTGTCGGGGACGCACCTCTCCTCGATGTGGGCGGGCGACTACAATATCCCCATTACGGTGTATAGCGATGGAGCGCAGAACTTAGACTATAGCTCTATAGGCGATTTGCTTGTGCCGTGTGCCACACCGGGCATGTGGGTGCCTTTGCGGCAGGTGGCCGACATCCATCCCCGTTTCCACCACAACAATATGCCTCATCGCAACGGGCTGCGTTGTATCACCGTTTCGGCCGATGCAATGCCGGGAGCAGGGCAGTTGAAAGAAATCACCGCAATAGGGAAGCAATTGGAGAAGATGGATCTTCCCGAAGGCGTCAGTTGGGAGTATGGCGGTACAAAGGCTTATACCGACGACTTGCTGCCCAATTTGATACTGGCTGTTCTTGCGGCTGTGGTTATTATGTTCCTCGTGCTCATCATACACTATGGCAAGATTGGCATCTCCCTGTTGTCGATAGTCATGGCTGCACTCTGCCTATTCGGCTCCACCTTCGGGCTGTGGCTGTTCCATCTCGATTTCTCCATCACCGCCACCCTGGGTCTGATTTCTCTTGTGGGTATTATTGTGCGCAATGCCATCATCATGTATGATTATGTGGCTGAGTTGCGCAGCAAAGAGCAGATGAGTGTCCGCGATGCTGCCTACCATGCCGGCCTGCGTCGCATGAGGCCCATCTTCCTCACATCGGCCACCACGGCTCTCGGTGTCATACCCATGATCACTGCCGGCACCCTATTGTGGGCGCCCATGGGCGTGGTGGTCTGCTTCGGCACCCTCTTCACCCTTCCGTTGGTGGTTACCATTCTCCCAGTAGCCTACTGTGTTGCATTTGAAAACAAAAAACGGGTCAACTACCGTCCCATAAAAATCCGTTAACCCATGAAAAAGATAGTCATAGCAGCTTTTTTGATTTTCAATTATCAATTATTAATCTTCAATTCCCTTCAAGCCCAAACGCTGACCCTCGACAGTTGTTTGGTGTTGGCGCAAAGAAACAATGCCGATATTCTTATCTCCCGATTGGACGTTGAGAAGGCGCAGGCAGTGAAGAACCAAGCGCTTACCAATTTTTTCCCCAAAATTAAATTGGGAGCCTTGGGCTATGTGGCCGCCAGACCCATGATTAGTTTCGGACTGGAGGATGTCCAGTCGAACGATATGCGGGATTTGCTCACGGCGATTTATGAAGTCTTCTCGAAAGAGACCGATGTGACCGACCGCCTCGAATTGATGAAAAAAGGTTATAGCGCCTCCGTTGTTGCGACGCAGCCCGTCTTTGCGGGTGGACGGATAGTGAATGGCAATCGGCTGGCTTCGTTGGGCGAGACGGCTGCTGAACTGAAGGCACAAGTGGCAATGCGCGATGTGTTGGAGAATGTTGAATCGACTTTTTACCTTGTTGTGGGCTTGCAAGAGAAGGAGGCAACAGTGAATGTCGCTTTGAGTTTGATCGACTCTTTGGACAAGGTTGTCTCTTCTGCTTTGGCCAATGGCTTGGTGACACGTTCCGATGCACTCCAAATTGAGCTGAAACGCAACGAGATTAATGCCATGCGTCAACAACTCAAAAGCGGCATCCGGCTGTCGCGGCGACTGCTGTGCAACCAAATAGGGATAGAGTATTCCGACAATCTCAACTTCGTTCAAGTCGAGTCTGTCACATCTCCGTTACCTGTTTTCTCCAATACAGAAACAGGAGATTATATCCGTCCCGAAAAACGGCTTTTGCAGATTAACATAGAGTCGCAAGAACTGTTCAAGAAAATGACCATAGGGGAAACGTTGCCCCAGCTTGCCATACTTGGCATAGGCTATTATGGCAATGCGGTGCGCAACTATGCCACAGCCAATGCTGTTGTGGGATTCTCCCTTTCCATTCCGCTTACCGACTGGTGGGAAACCTCCCACAAGATAAGGGAACACGATATCCGTATTGAACAGGCACGTGCAATGCAGAAGAACTATGGCGAAAAGATGTCGCTTGAAGAGGAAAAAGCCTACAGTGACATGCTTGATGCGTGGATGCTCATCAAGAGCGACTCTGCTGCCCTCGGCATTGCCCGTGAAAATTACCGTCTGGCCAACATCAACTATGCTGCAGGGAATGTGACCATTTCGGAGGTTCTTCAGGCTCATACCCTTCTCTTGCAGGCAGAAAATGCTATCACCGACAGACGGGTTTCGTATTTGGTTGCCCGTCGCCGTCTGTCCGACTTGAGAAGCCAGCGATAAAAAAGATGTTTACTACGCCATGTAGTGTTGGCTATTCAACTCTCGTCCAATAGACGCTTTCGCTGAAAGCAAGGACAGAACCTTTGAGGCGGAGCCGTCCGTCTTTCTCGAAGTTGATGGTAAGCCGTGCTTTTATCCCGCGTTGGGGATCGTAGATTTTGGTTCCGTCCCAGCATTTCTTGTCGGCGTTATACTCCAAGCCGCTGAAGATGACAATGCGGTCGCAGGGGGTGCTACGCAGCTTTTTGTCGGGGTTCTTGGTGTCGAGACGTTTGTTGCCGTTCTCGTCCTTGTCGTTGGCCATCCAGATGATTTGCCCTTGATAGGTGCCGTTGGACAGTTTGGTGATTTTTGCACGGAACTGATCGCCGTCCTGTGTGCCGGAGTAGGTGCCGACGATGTTGTCGGCGGCGTTGTTCAGTACATTCTGGGCGTTGCCGAGGCCAAGGGTGAGCATGGCAAGGGTGATGAGGAGGATTTTTTTCATTGTTGTTGTCTTTAGTGTTGATATGTATTGAATGTGTTAATGTGTTAATTTGTTAATGTGTTAATCGATTAACGCATTCACACATTAACGAGTTCAACTATGATATTTCGGTAGTTGATTTGGCGTAGGTATTCGTAGGCCCCTTCGGTGCGGAGGAGATCTTCGGGACAGTGGGCGTCGGTGCTGACGATGACGGGGATGTGTTTCTCGTTCATGCGGCATAGCAGCTCGCGCGAGGGGTAGTAGTCGTCGTGGCGTTTTTTGTAGATGCCGCGGGTGTTGACTTCGGCTATGCACCCCGTTTCGCGGATGAGTTCGATGGTCTCGTACACTAAGTCGAGATACCATTTGTCGTGTTCCAAGAAGTAGCGGTCGCGGTTGTGCATCACTATCTTGTTGAAGTGGGCGACGATGGTGGGACGCTGGCTCTCGATCATGGCGTTGGTCTGATGGAAGAAGGAGGTGACGCCGCGGCGTATATCGCCGTGGAAGACCCGTTGAAGGCCTTCGTCGTAGGTCTCCTGCCGTGGGCCGTCGATAAACCAGATGCGCTGTGCCGCTTCGCTGCGGTGGCTGCGCAGCCATTCGGTGTCATCGGGGTCAGTGACCAGATGCACTCCGCCTATGAAGTAGTCGAGCCCTCCCTGCTGGATGAGGGGTTGAAAATCGTCGTTCACCCCAGGCACATAGTCTATCTCCAAGCCTAAACGGATGTCGATGCGTTCGCGATATTCCTCTTTGAGCGCCCGCACTTCGTTGCAGTAGGCGAGGTAGTCTTCGTTGTGAATGGAGAAGGTGTTGCTGAACGGCAACGGTGCATGGCCGGAGAAGCCGAGGGCGGTGAACCCGTTGGCGAGGGCGAACTCGACGTATTCACGAGGCTCGCCTTTGCCGTCGCAATAGCGGGAATGGGTGTGGTAGTTAGAACGCATAGACAGCACTTAATGAGAGTCGGAGGTTGCCTACAGGCTGATTGTATCCGGCATAGGTGTATTCGGCTTCGCCCACGAGGGAGAGGCCTTTCAGTGTGGTGTAGGTGAGGCGGGGCTGGACGCGCCATAGGTAGGCGAGGTCGTGGCCGCGGCCGAAGCAATGGGTGTAGTCGGTGTTGCCGAAGTCAAGGTTCTGGGCGTAGCCCATGAAGAGGCCGGGACGCCAATGGCCTTGGTTGCCCTCGATGTCGAGCCAAGCGGTGTTGAAGTGCCAGTCGCGGAAGGAACCATCTGCCAGCATCAGGTAGCCACCCAGCGAACAGCCTTCGTAAAGGCTGTTGTTGAGCAGGGTCTGTGCCTTGATGGTGACAGGTCCCAGCGCAGCCTTGCCGAAGAGGCTCCACGACAGGGAGGAGTGGAGCGTTCCTTTGGGGTCTGGCACCACGGGCTGGATGCTCTTGAGGTTGGCGGCAGCACCAAGAAAGAGATGCTTGGTCTGGTAGCGGAGCTGTGCGTTGAGTTCGGGTAGAAGACTATGTCGGGCAAAGAGGGTGCTGCTTTGAGGGTTGCCGCTGAGCAATCCTTGGCTCATGTTGTCCAACTGCCAGCAAGCCACGGCAACAGCCTCCCACCGACCAACGTTATAGGAATAGCGCACCTGTGGCTGGCGGGCGTAGCAATGGAAAGGAGCTCCCATGTTGAGGGGGTTGGTCATAGGCATGATTTCGTGGATGACCATGGGGTACCAATACTGTCCCATTATCAGCATGTGAGGAGTGCGGTACAGGTCGTCGACCACCCAGCGTCTCCACCGCAACGTAATATAGGCGTGGCGTAAGCGCAGGTTGTCGATGGTGGCGTTGGTGG
>JAFXMW010000077.1 GCA_017530105.1 Bacteroidales bacterium | reverse complement strand
GTAAGTGCCTGTCTCGGTATAGGTGCTGTCGTGCCAAGTGAAAGATTCACATGCATTCTGATTGTATGTATTGTGTGTGCTATGGTTGATTGTGAGATATAAGGTGTCGATGTTGGTGCAGGGAGAGCCTGGCTGGGAGTGGTCGTAAGTGTATATGCCGCTTTCTGTGTAGTTTTGATTGTTCCAGTTGTAGGAGTCGCAGGCTATGATGTAGTAGGTGGTATCTTCATGATTGCTTATTGCCAAATGCAGGGTGTCTGTGCTGGGACAGTTGTCAGTGTTGAGGTAGTTGTGTGTGTATGTGCCTGTTTCGGAATATGTACTGTCATGCCATGTAAAGTATTCACATGCCTCTTGGTTGTAAGAATTGTGAGTGCTGTTGTTGATTGTGAGATAGAGGGTGTCGGTGTTTGTGCAGGGAGAACCTGGCTGGGAATGGTCATAAGTGTATATGCCGCTAATGGTGTAATCTTGGTTGTTCCAGTTGTATGAGTTGCAGGATGTGATGTAGTATGATGTATCATCGGGGGTACTGATTGTCAAGTGTAGGGTGTCGAAACTGGAACAGTTGTCGGTGTTGATGTAGTCGTAAATGTAAGTGCCTGTCTCGGTATAGGTGCTGCCGTGCCATGTATAGTTCTCGCAGGCATCTTGATTGTATGCATTGTGTGTGCTGTGGTTGATAGTGAGGTATAGTGTGTCAATATCAATGCAAGGTGAGCCTAACTGGCTGTGGTCATAAGTGTAGGTACCACTTTCAAAATAATCTTGGCCATTCCAATGGTATATGTCGCAGGCAGTGATGTAGTAAGATGAATCGTCGTGGTTGTTGATGGTCAGGTGCAGGGTGTCAGTACTTGGACATCCTGCAGAATTGGAATAGTTGTAGGTGTAAATACCGGTTTCAATATAATGACTATCATTCCATACGAAAGATTCACAGGCAGTTTGAATGTATGAGTTGTGTGTGCTATGGTTGATTGTGAGGTATAGGGTGTCAATGTTAATGCAGGGAGAGTCTGGTTGACTGTGGTCGTAGGTGTAAGTGCCGCTATGGGAATATGTCATTCCGTTCCATTCATATTGATCACAGGAAGTGACATGGAAAGAGGTGTCTTCTTGCAAATAGACTGTGAGGTGCAGGGTGTCTGTGCTGGGACAGCCATCGGAATTGGTGTATTGATATGAATATGTCCCGCTTGTATGAAGAGTGGTGTCGTGCCATGAAAAACTATTACATGCTTCGAGAGAGGAGGATGTGTATGTGCTGTAATGTGTGATTAGGTGAAGAGAATAGATGGAGTCCCATAGGAATGGAATTCCGGACGTATCGCTATAGTCTCCAGACAAGGCAAGATTGATACCTCTCCAAACATAATTATTGCAGATGGTTACTGTATCGTAGACTCGAATGTTTGGCATAGGCTGTATGGCTCCGTAACTTGTGCTGTCACTCCGGCGCTGGTTCCCGAGTTCGTCAATGCTGTCCCAAATGGGTAAATATGACGCGGTCAGTCCGGTTCCGTTGTCTTTCCAGATATTATTGACCCTACGAGCGGTGGTGCCGAGGTTGGCATTATGTGCTGTATGAATTCCTCCAATAGAAGCAATTGTGCCGTTAATAGGTGGGAAAATGGTATGCTCAACACCCTTGACAGAAATGTTGACAGGTTGGGGATGGCCGGAACTATCTAAAGGAATTTGAGTGGGTGAATTGATGGAAAGTACAGTATTATCTTCGTTTGCTGCCAAGTTCCCCGTGTATACATTCCATATATTATGATAGGCTTTTGCATTCCCTATAGAGAGGATGAATAGGTCGTTTGAAACTCCCGCAGCATGGTTGTTTACAAACAGGTTGTTTACCAAATGGACGTTGCCTCCCCTTATGCCGATTGCTCCACCTTGGTTTTCAATGTCGGCTGTGTTGTTGACAAAAGTAGAGTTCAGAACAGCACTTTCTCCACTCCATCGGTAAAACATCAGCGCTCCACCCATATCGGTTTTATTGTTATAGAAAGTGCAATGGTTAATGATAGCGCGGCTGGGTCCATCGTGATAGATGGCTCCACCGAGGGCGATATGACCATAGTTTGATGAAAAAGAGCATTTGTTAATCTCCACACGGAGGGTAGAGTCGTTGCCTGTGCTGTATATTGCCCCACCATTGCCGATGGCACTGTCAGTGTTAAAGGAGCAGTTTACAATGTGGATGTCGGAATTACTCAAATAGATTGCCCCTCCAGAGGCTCCTCCACTGATTGTTGCCTCGGCTTTGTTACTATCAATAGTGGAGTTGGTAATTACCAGTCTACTGTTCAAGGCAGAGAGAACACCACCACGGCTTTTCGTTTGTGTCGAAACCATGAAATCGGTGTCTCTCAGTGTGGCCTTATTGGATATGAAAAAACAACTGTCAATCAAACAACGGGCGTTGTCGGCCAGGATGGCACCGCCGCTGCCATGCAAAGTGCGAAAACTGAAGACTCTGTTATTGTGGAACTGCGACCTAATGATGTGAGCCGTGTCTCCACCAACGATAGTAACGGCACCTCCAGTTACGGAAGTGTCGAATTGGAAACAACAATCAGAAATTGATAGCCTGGTTTGGCTCACCTCCTCGTCACACCTGAAATATATGGCACCGCCGCTTTGTTTGGCACGATTCCCTAAAAAAAGGCAGTTATGTATGGAAAGGGTGGTGCTGTGGCATAGTATGGCAGCCCCTGTGCCGGCTGCGTAACCATGCGTGAGTGTGAGATTGTCTAAAACGAGATTTGAATGGTTGGCCTCGAATATCTTGTATCTAAAACAGCCGTCAATGCTGATGGTGCCTCCATCCGGCCCCAAGTTTTGCCCATCTATGTGGCATGAGGTATTGGAAAGCACTGGAAGGTTGTTGGTCAAGAAAATCGTCAGAGGAGAGCCGTAAGGTAGTGCGAAATCAATGTTGCCTTCTGCCCCCGACGCTACAATGTTTGATATTGCCTCGCGCAATGAAACAACACCATCCGTCTCATCCTCCACATCCAGATGTGTTGTGACGGTAATTGAACTTATGCTGTCGGGAGGTGTATACTCTACCGGAAATAACAACTCATTCCAACCCTCACCCGCTTGTCCAACCAGCGGGAGAAGCATCAAAAGGAACTGGAGAACAACCCGTTTCATGTCATTTCACTGCAACGGGGTAGGATTCAATAGGTCTTGCTCCAGATTTCCTCAATATAGGAACCTGAAAAATCAATAAAAACACGTACCTCCACAGGACTGTCTTCGGTGGGGTCGGTAGTGTCGTTAATGCGTTTGTCAGCCATGTCGGCCAGTTTCAATGTCAGTGAGCGCACATCCTTTTTTGTTGTGTTGGTGGCTCTCACCGTGTTGTCGTTCACACGTTCATAGAAACCGAAAAATGTGTCTTGGAAAGCCTTCTCGATTTCTGCAAATGTGGTGTATTTTGTTTGAGTGTACAACTGCCAATAGATAGTGCAGTTGATGGTGTCGTTGCGCTTGCAACTGTTCAGCCCAAGTGTCAATATTACAACAAAGAATAGCAATAGCCTTTTCATGATTGACAAGGTTTTGTTCTACATCATGGGTTCAGTTCCTCTTTGCGAGCCCAATGTTCCATAAAGTCGGCATAATTGCGTTTCAGCAGGTTAGGAGTGTCCAGATTATATGGGCATTTCTCCCTGCACTGACCACATTCAAGGCACTGCTTGGTCTGCTGCATCTTTTCGTAGAACTCGTCTGTCAAATACACATTATAAGGGGCACGGCGCAGGAAGAGGTACATCCTGTTGCAACTCTCAATCTCAATGCCTGCAGGACAGGGCTGGCAGTATCCGCAGCCACGGCAGAATTCTCCGCTCAGTTCCTTGCGGTCTTTCTCTATGCGAGCCTTCATCTCGTCGGTCAGTGCGGGCGGATTCTCTTGGAATGAGATAAACTCGTCCAGTTCACTTTCACGTTGTATCCCCCAGATGGGTTCCACGTGCGGGAACTGAGCCAGATAGGCATAGGCTGTGGCAGCGTGGTTAATCAAACCTCCTGCAAGTCCTTTCATGGCAATAAAGCCCATGTCAGCCTTGCGGCAATCCTCCACCAATGCCAACTCTTCGTCGCTGGCCAGATATGAGAATGGGAACTGCAAGGTCTCATACAATCCGCTTTCTATAGCCTCGCGGGCTACAGCCATGCGGTGGTTGGTAATGCCTATGTGGCGTACCTTGCCTTGCTTTTGGGCTTCCAGCATGGCCTCATACAACCCTGTGCCGTCACCCGGCTTGGGGCAGAAAGCAGGGTTATGAAACTGATACAGGTCGACATAATCCGTCTGTAGCAGGCGCAAACTGGTCTCCAACTGTTGCCAGAAATCCTCCACCTTGGTGGCTCCGGTCTTGGTGCTGATAATCACCTTGTCCCTCCGGTCGGCAAAGGCCTTGCCCAGCTTTTCCTCACTGTCGGTGTAGAAGCGGGCGGTATCAAAATAGTACATGCCGTGGTCGAGGGCTTTGTGCAGCAAATGCACAGTCTCCTCCACTCTGATACGTTGAATGGGCAGTGCCCCGAAACCGTTCTTGGGAACCATTAGTTCCGATTTTCCTAACCTGACTTTCTGCATATTCTCACTAATTGTTGATTTGTAAATGAATGTATTGTTGGGTCACCTTTCGGTGACCCAATTCCCAAAACCAAGCATCATTCTGCGTCTTTGCCGCAGCAATTCTTGTATTTCTTGCCGCTTCCGCAGGGGCAGGGGTCGTTGCGCCCCACTTTCTTCTCCACGTGTACGGGTTGGGGTTTGGGACGCTCGCCGGTCTGCTGGCGTGCAGCCTGGTCCATGGCGCGTTGGGTGTCGGTGGCGGCACTGTCGTGGCTGGCTTTCAGGTTGCGGTTGTCGCGTTTGGGCTGGCGTGCCTCCTTCATATCCTCGTCCTCCTTTACAGGCAGGCTGGCACGAATCAAGAACGATGAAATCTCACGGTTGATAGCCAACAGCATCTTCTCAAACAGGTTGAAGCTCTCGAACTTGTAAATCAACAGCGGGTCTTTCTGTTCATAACTGGCATTCTGAACGCTGGTCTTCAGTTCGTCCAACTCGCGCAGGTGGTCTTTCCATAGGTCGTCGATAATGGCCAGCGTAATGCCCTTCTCAATGCTCAGCTGCACCTCGCGGCCTTTGTTCTCGTACGATTTCTTCACAGGGGTCACCACGTTGAGGGTCTTTTTGCCGTCGGTGATGGGGAAGGCCACATTTATGTAGCGCGTATTCTCGTAAATGCGTTTAATAAACGGATAGGCCAACTCGCTGATGCGCTGCATACGCTCTTTGTAAGTGGCGTAAACCAAGTCGAACAGTTTCTGCACAGCCACTTCGTGGCGGGCGTTGAACAGCTGCTTCTCAGTGAAAGGCACTTCAAGGGCAAACACCCTGATCATTTCCATCTTGAAACCTTCCCAGTCGTGGTTCTGCACGGCATCGTCGTATATCAACGAGCAGGTGTCGTAGAACATGTTGCTGATGTCAATGCTCAAGCGGTCGCCATACAGGGCGTTGCGGCGCTTGTTATAGATTACCGTGCGCTGGTTGTTCATCACATCGTCATACTCCAGCAACCGTTTACGCATACCGAAGTTGTTTTCCTCCACCTTCTTCTGCGCTTTTTCAATCTGTTTGGTAATCATCGAGTGTTGGATTACCTCGCCTTCCTGCAATCCCATGCGGTCCATTACGCTGGCAATGCGTTCCGAACCGAAAATACGCATCAGGTCATCTTCCAGCGACACAAAGAACAGGCTGCTGCCGGGGTCGCCCTGACGGCCGGCACGGCCTCTCAACTGGCGGTCCACACGGCGGCTCTCATGGCGCTCCGTGCCGATAATGGCCAGACCACCTGCCTCGCGCACTCCGCCTTTCAGCTTGATATCCGTACCACGACCTGCCATGTTGGTGGCAATGGTCACATGTCCCGGTTCACCGGCATGGGCCACAATCTCGGCCTCCTTCTGGTGCAGTTTGGCATTCAGTACACTATGCTCGATACGTTTCATCTTCAACATCTTGCTCAGCAATTCCGAAGTCTCCACACTGGTGGTACCCACCAACACCGGGCGGCCAATGCCTATCAGGCGTTCCACCTCGTCGATAACGGCCTTGTACTTCTCGCGCTTGGTTTTGTAAATCATGTCGTCCATGTCGATACGGGCGATAGGCCTGTTGGTGGGTATCACCACCACATCCAGCTTATAGATGTCCCAAAACTCGCCGGCTTCGGTCTCAGCCGTACCTGTCATACCCGACAGTTTCTTATACATGCGGAAATAATTCTGCAGCGTAATGGTGGCGTAGGTCTGTGTGGCGGCCTCCACCTTGGCGTTCTCCTTGGCCTCCACAGCCTGGTGCAGTCCGTCGCTCCAACGGCGGCCTTCCATAATACGGCCTGTCTGCTCGTCAACAATCTTCACCTGTCTGTTCTCGTCAACGATATAGTCGATGTCCTTTTCAAACAGGGTGTAGGCCTTCAGCAGCTGGTCCACCGTATGCACTCGGTCACTCTGGATGGCAAAATCATTGTAAATCTTCTCTTTCTTGGCTGCCTTCTCTTCGGGGGTGAGCTTTTCGTGTTCCAGCTCGGCAATCATGCTGCCGATGTCAGGCAACTGGTAGAAATTGCGGTCCTCGCCCAGTCCTGTCAGGAATTCCATACCCTTGTCGGTCAGTTCCACGGTGCGCTGCTTCTCGTCGATAACGAAATACAGGTCATCGTCAATGATGTGCATATACTTGTTCTGCTCCTGCATGTAGAAATTCTCCGTGCGTTGCAGAATGGCTTTCATACCCGTTTCGCTCAAGAACTTAATCAAAGCCTTGTTCTTGGGCAATCCGCGATAGGCTCTCAACAACAGTTTGGCAGGCTCCTCTTCGGGTTTGGGGTCGGGCTTCTCGGTCAGTCCTGTCTTGGCGTCGGCCAGTATCTTGGTCACCAAAACCCTCTGGGCGTTGTAAAGTTTCTCGATAACGGGCTTGAAACGGTCAAACTCCTGATCCTCGTCGTCCTTGCCCGTGGGTCCGCTGATGATAAGGGGGGTACGGGCATCGTCAATAAGCACCGAGTCCACCTCGTCGACAATGGCGTAGTTGTGTCCTCTCTGCACCAACTCTTCGGGGTTGCGGCTCATATTGTCGCGCAGATAGTCAAAACCGAACTCATTGTTTGTACCGTAGGTGATGTCGGCGTTATAGGCAGCCTTACGCTCGTCGCTGTGAGGCTCGTGCTTGTCGATGCAGTCCACGCTCAATCCGTGGAATTCAAACAGCATACCCATCCATTCCGAGTCGCGCTTGGCCAGATAGTCGTTCACGGTGACAACGTGTACACCTTTTCCCGGCAGGGCGTTGAGGTACACTGGCAGGGTGGCCACAAGGGTTTTACCCTCACCCGTGGCCATCTCGGCAATCTTGCCGCTGTGCAGCACCACGCCGCCTATCAGCTGCACGTCGTAATGCACCATGTCCCATGTTATCATGTTGCCGCCGGCCATCCATTGGTTCTTGTACACGGCTTTGTCCTCACCGTCCTCGCCGATGACGATGTTCACGCTGTCGCGTTTCACTGCCAGGGCGCGGTCGTGGTCGGTGGCGGTAACCACCACCTCCTCGTTCTCGGCAAAGCGGCGTGCCGTCTCTTTCACCACGCTGAAAGCCTCTGGCAGTATCTTGTTCAGCACCTCCTGGGTCTTGTCATACGAGTCTTTCTCCAGCTTGTCGATGCGCTTGTATATCTCCTCCTTCTCATCGACGGGCATGTCATACTCCTCTTCTATGCGCTGGCGCAGGGCGGCCAGTTCCTTCTCCTCGTTCTCCACCTCTTTGCGTATGCGCTCCTTGAATTCTGCGGTCTTGGCACGCAGCTGGTCGTTGCTGAGTTTCTGGATTTCAGGATACACCTTCAATGTGGCGTCGAGGTAAGGTTTCACCTCCTTCAAGTCGCGGTCCGACTTGGTACCAAACAGTTTTGACAGAAAGTTTGCCATTATCTTGTTTCTTTTCTTTTACTATTAGTTTGTTATACAATTTATTGTACGGCTCCGCACACACGAAACCGAATTTGCAAAGATACAAAAAATATTTCACAAACAAAAGTCTGCTCTTAGCCTTTAACGTTATTTGTAATATGCAGTATTGCTACGTGACAGACTTTTTACAGGGTCACATTCAAAATCAGGTGTCAAAACCGCTGTGCCGATAGATTATGGATGTCACTCCACTATCAGTTTCTTGGTGGTTACGCCTTCGGCGAGGTATATGGCGGCGATATAGGTGCCTTTCTCCAGGGTGCTTATGTCCACTATGGCAGAGATGCCGCCGACCTCCTGCTCCAGCATCTTGCGGCCGTCGAGGGCATAGACCTCTATGCGGTTCACCTTGTAGGAGGAGACCACGCTCACCCTGCCGTGTGCCGGGTTGGGCATCAGGCGGGTGTAGCGTCCCACGATG
>JAFXMW010000076.1 GCA_017530105.1 Bacteroidales bacterium | reverse complement strand
GTTTCCGGAGGTCATGCGGGCAACGCAATGTAAGACAACGCGTTGCACACGCAGCGCAGGGCATCCCACGCAAGTCCGCCGTTGCTTCGGCCCCATTTCTCCCATATTTCTCCCATCCTGCATGGGAGAAATATGGGAGAAATATGGGAGAACTAATGCGGAACGAGCGAACCTTCATATCCCCAAACTTAGAAAAAGACATAGAGAAAGGGGCTGCAGAAACTGCAACCCCTTAGCGTATCTAATAAGCAGAATGCTTTCTATACTTGATGTATTTGCTTCTTATTATTAATCTTCGGGAACATAATCCTGAACCAGACGGACAGAACTTCCAATATACCTCCCAATACCTGTTTGACCAAAATCGGTTGAAAATCTCATAATCTGTGCACTTGCAGTTCCATTTTTTGTTGCTGACCAATAATAGCCCCATGACTTAACAGAATAGAGTATGGTTCCTTGTCTATAACCGGCAAAAGGCAGGAATACACAGCCTTCTGGAATTTCATAGAGAGGTGTCGGGGTATCGGGCACACTACTTTGATTTGTATATCCATCAGGGAATAATAACAGACCCGCAATAAATTCAGAAGAAGTGTAAAACAATCTAACGATTTTGTACGAATAGCCTAAACCTGAGTATTGACCATTAAAAAATGTTCTATTCAAAAGCAATTCTTCCCATTCGGCTTTGGTAAGAGTACGCCAAAGACCAGCAGTGTTGCCACCATTTGAAATTTTATTGTATTTACCCCAATCATAATTTGTACCCGCAATATCTGTTGCAGAGCCAGGGTAGGCATAAGAACTATTATTTGCAACAGAGTTGTACGGCATGGCAAGGCCATCGCATCCACTTGTACCCCAACCAAACAAGTCTATCCATCCCGCATAGTTTGCCCCAATCATAGCATTTGAACTCATAGCGGAAGTACCATTAGGAACAGTTCCTGTTACGGAACCGCCACCCACAAAATCCCACTGGTTCTCGGCAAAACGCCAAGTCTTGGTGCTACCCTGGTATTGAAGATTGCCTTGTGAGAAACGTACTTGCTTAATAGTCGACCCACTTTTGAACACAGTGAACAGGCCGTCGATTGCTCCTTGGGGAAATACGGATTCAGCCATCTTGAAGTTGATGGAGGCCATGGCGTTGAGGGGGAGGGAGCCGCCGTTGGGGTTGGCTTCGCTCTGCTCGTGGGCAGTAATAACAAGATCGGTACCGACATGGGCGAACACAGTTATCTTGTATCTGTTGGGGGTCAAGGGAGAAGAGGGTACATAGATGTAGACGGTTGCGGGTTCTGAGCCACTGACGGTGAGGTTCATCGAGGTGGACTCGCGCATTTCCTCATCATCGGGATTCAGACCTGCCAAGACAACAGAGTCGTGGTCGGCTTGATTACTGGTGATGAAATAGCGGCGGGAGTCGTCGGCGAAGTGGTCGATGAAGCCGTCGCCCCACAGGGCTATGCCCGTGGCCTTGACACTGACAGAGTCGACAATGATGTTGCCAAGGCCGGTGTTGTTTCTGATAGCTATGGCAAGAAGGGCTCCCAGGTTGGTGAAAGTGATGGAAGAGCTGCCGCCATCGTGGAGGTAGGCACCCATGGGGGCTTTGACAAGCTGTTTGTTGCCCGTGGTTAGGGTGTAGGGCTGGAGGCAGGGGGTAGAGATGTAGATTTTATTATCAACTTCGGAGAAAGAAGTGAAAATATCAGAAGGGTAAACGGCCCAATAGCCTGCAGCCTGGGGCACCATAATCTGGGCACCAGTGCTGGTGGCCGAGCTGACCGTTACGGGCACACCATTGACGAGAACCTGGTCGCCATTATTCCACATTGGGGTCTTGA
Organism: Bacteroidales bacterium; assembly: GCA_017530105.1. Taxonomy (GTDB): domain Bacteria; phylum Bacteroidota; class Bacteroidia; order Bacteroidales; family P3; genus Colimorpha. The sequence goes on along the minus strand of JAFXMW010000076.1, from coordinate 11,672 downwards.
ACTGGCTACCGCCCATTTCGACCTTGGAGGAGCCATTGAAACCGCTCAGACGTACGTTGAGCGTAACCATACCGTCTTTATTACAGGCAGTGTTTGCCAGAACTGCCAACATGCATGCAGCCACAAGGAGACTGCGGAAAAAATATTTCTTCATATAATGTCTATTTTCTTTAATTATTTGTGAAACAAAACAAGGTTTTACCATTGCCAATCGTAATTGTTATAGTCGGTACCGCCAGAACCAAAAGTGGTGGAGCTGTGGCCGAAGAAATCATCTCCGCTGTTGGCAGTTTCTTCATACGAGGCACCGGCTTCGGCGCCGGGAGCTAAACCTAAAATGGATAATTCCACCTCTGGGTTGGGACTACCCGCATACCCATTTTCAACCATAAATTCTACTGTTTGAATACGAGGTGGTTGATAACTTTTATTTGTTTTATACATACTTTAATATGAACTAATAATAATATCGATATTTTATGCAAAAAGTTCTAAAATGCGGGTGCAAAGATACAAACATTTTTCGACAAAACAACTTTTTTGATAAATTTAGATGTATTCTTTATAGCTGTAAGTCAACGGAAAGCAAGATTTTATCAGCCAAAAGCAATTGTTATTTTTTTTTGCGGTCAACTGCATTTTTAAGAAAAAAAACGGATGTTTGGGTACATGCAAATCCATTTTTTTGCCTCCAAGACATCAGTGACAAAAAAACTGCCATTGGGTGTGCAAAAGACACCAATGGCAGTGTATTGTTTTTCGCTCCAATATAACAGATGACTGATTTTTGCCGACTTAACTTGTTGTCGCGTCCCTTCGGGACGCTGGGAGTGAGTATGTTTTGTCACCGCACTGCGCTACGCTTGTACGGTGTTATTGAGATTCAGCCTCTTCGAGGCTGTTGAAAAAACAGTCAGATATAGCATAAGAGCCTTATTATTAACTGGACTATAAATTGTCGTATTGTTCAGCAAGGTCCTTGGCCATGGAGAAGAAGAAGTGGGCCACCTCGTTGAAATCCATGTTGAGGTCTTTGCTCAGTCCCACACGGTCTTTGAAGATGGCGACATTGTACCATTGCAGGCACTGAAATGCGCGGTGATAATAGAGTCGGCGCAATTCCTCGGGCGTAGGTTTGTGTCCGACGTAAGCCTCGAGGAGGGAAAGGGCTTTGTCGAACCCCGCATTGCCGTAGCAGGCGATGTCGTAGAAGGGGTCGTTCATGCCGGCAAATTCCCAGTCAAGGACATAGAGTTTATCGCCGCTGATGACAAGATTGGTGGGCTGGTAGTCGCAATGGCAAGGCACCATGGGCACATCGGCGTGAGCCTGGCGCATCTGTTCAAGCTTGCCCTTGAGGTCGAGATATTCCTTTGGATGGGTGAAACCCATCTCGCGGCAATAACGCTCATAGTCGGAAAGGCGACCGAAAGCATTATAGTCTTTGAAATGAAGACCGCTGTTGTGGATATGTTTCAGAGCTTTGACCGACATGTCGTTATAGCTCACCACATCGGTTTCGGACATGATGGTGCCTTCGACATATTCGGCCAGTTTCTCGCCCGAAATCACTTCCACATAGGAGGTGGCGTTGTTGAGACCCAGTTTGTTAATCTCCTGGATGTTGTCCCACTCTTCCACCCGGTCGACAAATTTTTCGGCATATTTCCCCGGGACACGGTAGGTGTAGCGTTTGCCTCGGGTTTCGACAACATAGGTGTAGTTGCTCATGCCGCCTTCCAAGCGTTTGACTATGGCAGCGTCCTGTGTGTGCATCAAGGCATTGACACGGGCAATGATGTATTCTTCTACTTGCATTGATTATGATGGATTCAATATTATTTCATGCGGCTGAGGGCTGCGGCGGCAGGGTCGTAGCCAGCCTCGGCAGCTGCCTTGTACCATTTCTTTGCTTTCTTTTTGTCGGCGGGAACACCGTCGTCGCCGTTCTCAAGAATCGACCCGCAATAATACATGGCCACCACACTGCCTGCCTCGGCAGCTTTGGTGAACCAAGCGAGAGCCTCGGCCATGTTCTGCTCCACATAGATGCCGTTGACGTAGCAGTTTGCCACGCTCATGCAACCGCGGATAGAACCATGTTCGGCTGCATAGAGGTAATGCTCGTAGGCTTTTTTACTGTTGAGCACCACACCCTGGCCCTGTTCATAGCAGTAGCCCATATTGCAGTAGCCCTCAAGGCTTCCACGGGTGACGGCTTTCTCGAAATAGAGTACAGCGTTTTTGAAATCGCCCTGAGCCTCGTAGACATCGCCGAGGGTATTGATTGACTCTATCTTCTCGTTGTCGGCGGCTCTCTCCAGCCACGATATGGCGATGGCAGTGTCGGGCACACATCCGTATCCATTGAGGTAGCAAAGACCCAGATTGTGCATGGCCAAGACATTGCCCATATTGGCAGCGGTGTCGAGATAGGCTTTGCCGAGGGCTTCATCCTCGGGGCAACCGTTGCCCTGCAGGCAGGCAATACCCAACTGGCAGTAGGCGCGGCTGTCGCCATAGTTGCGGGCAGCATTCTCAAAAATACGGTAGGCCGAAGCGGGGTCGGGGTCGATGGCCAGACCCTGTTGCAGCATGATGGCAAAGGTGATGATACCGTCGATATTGCCACGCTGGGCAGCGACATAGAAATAGTCGATTGCCTTTTCGGGTTCTTGCTGGTTGAGGAGCAGGCGACCGAGGAAATTGCTTGCCTCGCCGCTGCCGTTTTCATGTCCCATGACATAATAGTGCAAAGCCGAGTCGCCGTCGGCGGTAACACCGGCACGACCATAATTATAAATGTCTGCCATTTTGTATGCGGCATTGCCCACACCCTCGGCAGCGGCAGCCTTAAGGTAAGGAATGGCGGCGATGGTGTCTATCTCCACCCCGCAGCCTTCGAGATAAGAACGCCCCACATAGTAGGTGCCCATCTCCTCGCCCGTCTGGTGCGACTGAGTGTAAAGTTCAAAAGCCTTGGCCTTGTCCATCGGGACAAACTGGCCAATACGGTAAAAGTCGCCCAGATAGCACATGGCCTCGCCATGTCCCTGGTCGGCGGCTTTCTGGTAATATTCCAAAGCCTTGGCGCTGTCGGCCTCAAGGCCTCCGTCGCCCAGCTCGTAATAGAGACCCATTTTAAACTGACCCGAAGCAATATCATTGTCGGCCAACTGCTTGAAATAGGAAACAGCCTTGTAATGGTCCACGCTGTCCACATTGCGGCCTGTCTCATAACAATAGCCCATAGTATAGATGGCATCGATATAGCCTTCGTCGGCAGAACGGGAAACCAACTCCATGCCCTTGGCAATGTCTTTCTCCTTTTGTTTGCCGATGTCACCGTTCAGGTAGAGGAGGCCAAGGCGATAGAGGGCCTTGGGGGTAGCGGCTTTCTCGTAATATTTAGCAGCCTTTTTGTTGTCCACCTTGTTGCCATCCATGCCGTATTCGTAGATGGTGCCCAAAACCTCAGTAGCCATCCGGCTGCCATTCTTGTCGCCCTTTACCAGATACTCGTTGCATTTCTTGCTGTCGCCTGTGGCGTCATAGAGCATGGCCATCCAAAAATAGCCGTCGGCCTGACCCTTGTCTATCATCTGCTGGAAACACTCGGCAGCGCGGTCGTTGTTGCCGTTGTTGGCATACAGGCGACCCAGGTTCACCAATGCGGTGGTGTCGCCATATTCATTGGCCTTGCGGTAATACTTCACCGCTTGGGGCATGTCGTTATGCTCTTCGCCCTCGTAAATGCCGGCAAGGAAAGCAGCACACTCGGCACTCTCGAACTGGTCGGCACCGCGTTTGAGCCAGAAGATGGCACTGTCGACATTCTGCTCGCAGCCGATGCCGTTGTAAACCATCACACCCATAAGGTGGCATGCATCGTCCTGCAACTCGTACACACCTTGCTTCACGGCCACCTTGCGGAAATAAGCCAACGCTTCGGGATACTGTTCCTGCTCATAGTAGTAACGTCCGATACGCAACTGGCAATGCGAGCTGCCAAAAGCATCGCCCTGCAGCCAATAACGCATGGCCTTGGCACTGTCGCGCAGACCAAGGTTGGTGGGGTACATATAGTAAAGGCCTCCCAGCGACTGGGTGTATCTCAGCGAATGATGCTCAGCCAACAGCGAATCAAGCAGGTGCTGGGCCTTGGCCTCATCCTCCGGCACTCCCACACCGCTCCAATAGAACTCTATTGCAGCTGTGACGGCATCGGGGTCGCCCCACTTCATGCCTTCCTCAAGATATTTCCAAGCCTTCTTTGTGTCGCCTTTTGCAGCATAATGCCGGGCAAGACGGACAGCGGCATCGTGCTCGCCCATCTTGAGAGCCTTCTCGTAATACGAAACTGCCTTCTTCTGATCTCTCTGCACTCCGCAGATGCCATAATAATAGTTTTCTCCCAAAAAGATGTAGCCCCACGACGAACCCTTTTTCACGGATTCTTGGTACAACTGGTTGGCCTTGGCAGTGTCGACCGTGCAACCCCTGCCATACTCATAGCAGCCGCCCAAAGCGGCCAGTCCGTTGGGCAGCCCCTTGTCGGCCCACTCCTTGCGGATGGCAAAATAGCGGGCGGTATCCTTAGGCAGCAACGTGCCGTTCAGATAATACCGCGACAGGTTAAGCCATGCCTCGCCGTCGCCAAGGTCTGCTGCCTTGCGGAACCACTGCAGGGCAAGGGTGGAGTCGTGCTGCACACCGGCGCCGTTCTCGTAGCATTCGCCCAAACGCACCATGGCGGCCACGTCGCCCTGATGGGCTTTGTCAATAAGTTTCTTGTCGGCCTGTGCAATGGAAATCATCGGCAACAAAGCCATAACTAACAGGAAAAAGCAATATCTTTTCATCTATAAACATATATTTTTCGCGTTGCAAAAATACTAAAAAAAATCCATTTGCGTTATTTACAACAAATTTTTACTTCTAATTTCTTATGGACACCATCGAAATCATCATAGAAAACACCCACGAACGACGTCAGGTGCCGCGCGCCATCAGCCTCGCCGAACTGGCACAGGAATACTACACCGAACTGGGACGCATGCCCCTGGAGAACCCCATCTTGGGAGCCCTTGTCAACAACAAAGTCGAGCACATGCAATTCCGGCTCTACAGCCCCAAAACCGTCTTCTTCTTCGACATCCACCACCCCCATGGCTGGCGTATGTACCAATCCTCCCTCACCTTCATGCTCTACAAAGCTGTCCGCGACACCTACCCCACCGCAAATCTCGCCGTCAAACACTCCATGCAAGGCGGCTTCTACTGCACCATCGACGGTGTCGAGGAAGAACGCATCAACATTGCACGCACCGTCCGCGACCGCATGATAGAATTGCAGCGGCTAAACCTCCCCTTCCAGCACCGTTCCATGCTCCTCGCCGACGCCATCGAACACATCAAAGACCAAAACATACCCAAAACCCTCGACCTCCTGCAATCGCTCTCACAACTCTACATCACCATGCATGTGCTCGACGACGCCATGCACAAAATGGCCTCCAAACTCGTCCCCTCCACCGGGTGCCTCAAATACTGGGATTTCCACATGTATGCCGACGAAGGCTACATACTTCAAATGCCCGACCCGCACCACATCGACCGCCCACCCCTGCTGCCCGACACCCCCAAACTCTTCAACATCTTCAAACTCCACCACCTCTGGGTCGACCGCCTGCACGTCTCCACCATCACCGACCTCAACCGCATAGTCCGCGACAACAACCAAGTGCAACTCATCCACATCTCCGAAGCCCTGCACGAAAAATGCTACTCCGAAATAGCCAACATGATCTACCGCAAACGCGACCAAGTGCGCATGGTGCTGGTGGCAGGCCCCTCCTCCTCCGGCAAAACCACCTCCTGCCGCCGCCTCAGCGTCCAGCTCACCGTCATGGGCTTCGACGTACAGCAACTGTCGCTCGACGACTACTTCGTCTGCCGCGCCCGCACCCCCAAACTCCCCAACGGCGATTACGACTTCGAGTCCATCGACGCCCTCGACATCCCCTTGCTCAACGACCACCTGCAACGCCTGTTCAACGGCGAACGTGTGGAAATACCCACCTTCGACTTCCTCAAAGGCGACCCCTTCTACGACGGCAAAAGCATCCAACTCAACCCCAACAGCATCCTCGTGGTCGAAGGCATCCACGCCCTCAACCCCAAACTCACCGCACAGATTTCCGACGAACTCAAATTCAAAGTCTACGTCTCCACTCTCACCCAGATAGCCATCGACGACCTCAACAGCATCCGCAGCAGCGAAAACCGCATGTTGCGCCGCATCGTGCGCGACAACAACTTCCGCGGATGGGACGCTTACAACACCCTTCACCGCTGGCACGAAGTGCGCCGTGGCGAAGAAATCAACATCTTCCCATTCCAGGAACATGCCGACGTGATGTTCAACTCCGCCCTCCTCTACGAACTGGGCGTCCTGAAACTCTATGCCGCGCCCCAACTGAAAAAAATACCCGAAAACTGCCCCGAATACGCCGAAGCACAACGGCTTCTCGACTTCATCGACATCATCGACCCCATCGACCCCACCTACATCCCTCCCACCAGCATCATGCGCGAATTCCTTGGAGGCAGCAGCTTCCTCTACTGACCCGCACTCCCCTCGCCAACAAAGGGTCCTGATTCTCGCTTGTCAATAAATAAACCATCCGTTATCCCGTCTATCTCCCGTCCCCACCGCAGGGGACGACGGTCGCAACAACATTCTCCACATGAGGTCGACTTAACCACCACAGCTCCTACTCCTCTTATTTCCTCCTAATAGAGACACAAAAAAACATCATCACAAAACACAGTACCTCTGTTATTTATCCACATGATGATATTTTTTATGAATATTTATACTGCATAATCAAAAAAATGTGTATATTTGCAGCCGAAAAAACTTTTGAATCCGTCCTATTTTGACACAATAAAACAATCCATTTATCAACATATAAAACATTATTATCATGAAAACAATTCTACGTCTTTTGGCCCTTGTAGCGGCACTCAGTGTCGGATGGGCCGTAAATGCACAATCCTCGCTGGAGGACTACGTTTTCTCCACAGGGATAGATTCGACCAAATGGGTCTATGTGCCCACCAACGCCCAAAACTTGATGGACATCGAAAACACACAAGACTCCAACAACCATGACAATCGCACATCGAATTTAGTGGGCATTGGCTTCACCTTCCCCTATGGCAACAGTACATACACCACTTTAGCCGTCAATGCCGACGGCACCCTGCGTTTAGGCGACAGAGCAGGGACACTCGGCTACAGCATTCCGTTCAGTAGCAGCAATGCCAATAGAAACAGCCCGAAGATTAACTTCTTTGGCTGCGATGGCTGGTGCATTTTCGAGGACGGAACACACTACATCCGTGTCGTAAACGTTGGGTACAACCAAACCCAATCGAAATGTGTGGTGGAATTCTGCTTAGGCACCTACAACATCACCACCCGCAACCAGCAGTACAAATGGCAGGTGCACCTATACCCCTCTGGGACCATAGAGGTGGTATTCCCGCCCTCCGTGCCCGACACAGCACCCGCCATTACACACCAGATGGGCCTTTGTGTGGACATTACTGACGGCTGGGTAATCGACACCAACAACAACGCCATCCATTTCTCTGACGGTTCCTCCACCACGTGGCCTAACGGCCGCTGGCCCGAGGCCAACCGCTACTATGCCTTCCACCCATGCAAGACCATCCCCAACAGCTACGACTATCAAATCAACCCCACCACCTCGTGGCGGAACTTCTCAAGTTCCACCACCAACGCCTGCAACTATCAGGAAATATTCAAAGTCCCCGTGACAGCAGGCTATACCTACTTCTTTACCACGGGTTGCGAGGGCAATGCCACTGCCGACTTCGACACCTACCTATACTTGTATGACAACAGTGGGGCTCAGATTGCCTCTAACGACGATGGCTGCGGCTCTTCCTATTCAATAATCAAATACACATCAACCGTGAGTGATACCGTGTACCTGGCGGTGAGGGGATATGATTCTTACCATGGTACTTATACCCTCGCCTACAGGCGATACCCATACTTCACAATGACTGAGCCAACCGATTCGTGGCAGACCCGCTCTTCCAACATCTCATCCAGTAACGACAAGAGAATTTACAGAGTTTATTTAGACGATCTCCACAAATATACCTTTAAGACAGGCTGCGACGACGGTGCCACCGCCAACTTCGACACTAAGTTGGAACTCTACAACGACATTGGCACCAGGATTACATATAACGACAATGAATGCGAGAACAATCGGTCGAAAATAGAATACCACCCGTCAAGTAGCGGATACTACAATTTGATAGTCAGTGGGGCGACCAACAGCGACATAGGCAGTTTCACTCTGGCCTACAAAAGGGAATGTTTGACCCCGCCCGACTACAATTACAATATCTACCCTTCATCCACAACTTGGTCCACACACAGCAGCACACTCGTAACTATTGACGGCTGCTCTTTGACCAATCGGATATACTATTTTTACGCACACAAAGGCAGCACCTACACCTTCAAAACCGGATGCGGAGACAGCGCCACCGCCGACTTCGACACCTATCTGGAACTATACGATGCCAATGGCAACCGAGTAAGCTACAACGACGATCGCTGTGAATACAATCGGTCGTATTTAGACTACACCGCCACTAAGACTGGAAGCATGTATCTGTTAATAAGGGGATTCAATACTGAAATTACAGGATCCTACACCCTTGCCTACAAGGTTTGTAGAGGCATTCCTGATTACGACTATAGTATTTCTCCATCTGCCTCATGGTCTACCACCTCACGTTCCACTGCCAACACCTGCAATCATCAGAATATTTGCAGTGTTTATTTAAATGCAGGCAACACCTACACCTTCAAGACCGGCTGTGGCGACGGTGCCACCGCCGACTTCGACACCTATCTGCAACTGGTGGACAGCAATCTCAACCTGCTTGCCTTCAACGACAACACCTCCGACTGCGACACCAATACATTGACATCAAAGATAGAATACACCGCCACTCAGACGGGACGTGTGTTCCTCCTGGTGCAAGGCAACGACGGCCAAAGCGGCGACTACACACTTGCATACAGAAAGTGCACCAACATCCCCAACTATGACTATAGTATTTCTCCCTCCACCTCATGGTATACAACCTCATCTCGTTCCACCGCTAACGACTGCAACAGAAAACATATATACAGAATACTCTGCTATCCAAACCGACTATATACTTTTACGACAGGCTGCGGCGGCGAGGCTACCGCCGACTTCGACACTTATTTGGAGTTGTATGATGCAAACGGCGCGCTGCTCAGCACTGGCGACGACGAATGTGCTAACCATTTATCAAAATTAGATTTCCAGACGGAAACGAGTGGATACTTCTATTTAGTAGTGACTGGGTACAATTCTTCCCCGAATGACATCGACGCCGGCAACTATAGACTCGCCTACAAATACTGTATACCTTATTACGTCTCCGCCAACACCAGCCCAATGACGGGAGGTGTAGTGTACGGTACCGGAACCTACTGTGCCAACGAACCCTGTACGCTGGAAGCCATACCCAATGTAGGCTACACATTTGTCAACTGGACCGAAGGCTCTACCGTCGTCTCCACCGACCCCGTCTATACCTTCACCGCCACCTCCAACCGCACGCTCACTGCCAACTTCACCTTCAACACCGCTAACTGCACGATAGCAATAAACCAAAGTTACTTCAACAATTTCGACAACTACACCACCTCCACCACCCCCAAGACCGGCATACAGCCTGACTGCTGGACCCTTGTCCATCAGTATGTATCCATGACCGACGCCTACAAGCCCATGATCTACTACTCTACCGACAACGCCTTCACCGGCAACTACAGTCTCATCCTCAACAAGCGTTGCCTCTATGCCATGCCCTATGTCGAGAACCCTCGTCGCTGTTATTTAGAATTCCGACTCAAACAACCCCAGGAGAAATACCTGCTGCAGATAGGCGTAATGACCGACCTCAACGACGAAAGCACCTTCGTGCCATACTGGACCTTATCCAACAAAAACTACAACATTTCTACAGATGATTTCGGTTATTTTAGAATGAGATTCCATAAATACAATGTTAAAGGCCACTATATCGCCTTCCGCAATATCCTTGCAGACGGTTACACAGGCGACTACAGTGTCAACTATTTAGACAACATTTATCTTTATGATGTTGGCTGCATAGATATCGACTCCATTTATCTCCCCTATAACGACAACTTCGATCAATACACCACCTCCACCACCGCAAAGACCGGCGAAGAACCCTTCTGCTGGCAACTGGCGGGGTCGGATGTCACCATGACCGACGAGTACAAACCCATGATATACTACTCCCCCACCAACGCCCACAGCGGCAACTACTCACTCATCCTCAACAAACGCGGCATCTACGCCATGCCTCACTACAGTCAAGATGTGAGAAACCTGCAACTCGATTTCTACCTCAAACAGACTCAGGCCAAGTACCAGCTTGAAGTGGGTGTGATACATAATAGCTCTTTCTACGTTGCCTCCACCATCAACAACCCCACCACCGACTATGAACATGTCACCGTCAACTTCTCCTCCCTCTTCGATAACTATACTAACGGTTTTATCGCCTTCCGCAACATCCTTGCCCCCGGCCAGACGGGCGACTACAGCATCAACTACATCGACGACCTTGTGCTCGACCTCCGTCCCGTTGTCACTTGCACAGGTATCAATGTCGCCGACCTCCCCTATACCGACAACTTTGACTCCTACACCTCCTCCACCACCGCCAAGACCGGTGTAGAACCCGACTGCTGGACCCTCGCACATCAGTTCGTCACCATGACCGACGAATACAAACCCATGATTTACTATAGCAGTGCCAACGCCCACAGTGGCAACTACTCTCTCCTCCTCAACAAGCGCGGCATCTACACAATGCCTGAGTTCAATGGCGATGTCAACACCCTCCAGATGAGTTTCTACCTCAAGCAGACACAAGCCAAATACCAGCTCCAAGTGGGTGTCATGTCCGACCTCTCCAACGCCTCATCCTTTGTCCCCGTGGCAACGTTCAACAACTCCAGCACCACGGCATCTGTCCTCTGCAATGTCGACTTCTCCTCTTACACCGGTTCCGGCCACTATATCGCTTTCCGCAACATCCTTGCCTCAGGTCAGACTGGCGACTACAGCTGCAACTACATCGACGACATCACCCTTGAACTCCGTCCTGTCGCCACCTGCACTGGCATCAATGTCGCCGACCTCCCCTATACCGACAACTTCGACTCTTACACCACAAGCACCACTGCCAAGACAGGTGTGCAGCCCAACTGCTGGACCCTCGCCCATCAAGATGTCGTCATGGCCGACGAGTACAAACCCATGATCTACTACGCCTCAGCCAATGCCCACAGCGGCAATTACTCCCTTATTCTCAACAAACGCGGCATCTACGCTATGCCTGAGTTCAACGGCGACCTCAACACCCTGCAACTCTCCTTCTACCTCAAACAAACTCAGGCCAAGTACCAATTACAGGTGGGCATCATGACCAGTCTCACCAACCCGGACTCCTTCACCCCGGTCAGGACCATCAACAACAGCACC
>JAFXMW010000009.1 GCA_017530105.1 Bacteroidales bacterium | reverse complement strand
TGTGCAGTGCGATGAAACCGAGCAGCACTATCTCAAAGACCTTCACGATGTAGTTGGTGCCCATGAAATGGCAGAATGCGCTGTACCAGGCACCGTCGTCGTGCCGCAGGACAAGCAGGTTGGCACTGGCGTGGAACAGCAGGAAGATGAGCAGGAATCCGCCCAACAGGGCGACACAAATCTTCTTGGAGATGGAATGGATTTGGGGTAAATTCATATTTTGTTGAATGTGTTATTGTTTATATTTATTCTTAGTTATTATTTCTTACCAGCAGGGGCACCGCCGCCGAAATCATCGTACAGAATATTTTCGGGTGCCACGCCCAGGTTGTCAAGCATATTGACTACCGCCGAACTCATGGGTCCCGGTCCGCACATGTAGTACTCGATATCCTCGGGGGCGGGATGGTTCTTGAGGTAAGTGTCGTACATGACGTTGTGCACGAAGCCGGCATTATAAGGAACGCCTGCGGCATCGGCAGCGGGGTCGGGACGGTCGAGAGCGAGATGGAAATGGAAGTTGGGGAAATCGCGTTCCAGCTGATGGAAGTCGTCGAGATAGAACACCTCGTTCAGCGCACGGGCGCCATAGAAATAGTGCATGGCGCGGTCGGTAGTATGAAGGGTGCGGGTCATGTGCATAATCTGGGCACGCAGAGGAGCCATACCGGCACCACCGCCAACCCATATCATCTCGGGTTTCTCTGCCTTGTCGGCAGGATGTTCTTTGATGTGGAACTCGCCGTAAGGGCCTGACATGATTACCTTGTCGCCCAGCTTGAGCGAGAAGATGTAGGACGAGGCAATGCCCGGATTGACATCCATGAAGCCCGAGCGGTCGGGTTTGAACGGGGGTGTGGCGATACGCACGGTGAGCATGAACACGTCGCCCTCGTCGGGATAGTTGGCCATGGAATAGGCGCGCACCGTAGGCTCGGTGTTCACACACCGCAGCGAGAACATATTGAATTTCTCCCATGCAGGCAGATACTCCTCCCCTATCAAGCCGCGGTCGTAGTCGGCATAACTGATGTTAAACTTGGGTATCTTAATCTGAGCATACGAGCCGGGAGCGAAATCCATGTGCTCGCCCGGAGGCAGCTGCACCTTGAACTCTTTGATAAAGGTAGCCACATTGCGGTTGGAGATAACCGTACATTCATACTCCTTGATGCTGAGTATGGACTGCGGCACCACAATCTTCAGGTCCTCTTTCACCTTCACCTGACATCCCAGACGCCAGTGTTCCTGTATCTGTTTGCGGGTGAAGAAGCCCACCTCGGTGGGTAGGATAGAGCCGCCGCCTTCCACCACACGGCATTTGCATTGTCCGCAAGAGCCTTTGCCGCCGCACGCCGAGGGCAGGTAAATCTTTTGCTCGGCCAGCGTCGAGATAAGAGTGTTGCCCGAGGGCACTGTCAGTTTCTTGTCGTCGTTAATCGTGATTGTCACATCGCCCTGCGGCACCAGTTTGTTTCTCAGCACCAAGAGCAGTGCCACCAGCAGCAGGATGACAACCAACGCAGCAATTAGTGAACAAAGTATTGTTGTAGTCATAGTGTCAAAGTTTAATTCCCATAAAGCTCATAAAGGCCATGCCCATCAGGCCGGTGATGATAAAAGTGATGCCCACACCCTTCAATGCCGGGGGGATGTGGGAGTAACGCAGTTTCTCACGGATGGCGGCAATGGCCACAATAGCCAAGAACCAGCCGATACCGCTGCCAAGGGCGAAACAGGTCACCTCGCCGATATTGCTGTAGCCGCGCTCCTGCATGAACAGTGAGCCGCTCATGACGGCACAGTTCACAGCTATCAAGGGCAGAAAAATGCCTAAAGAATTGTACAACGCAGGGGCGAAGCGTTCCACTATCATTTCCACTATCTGCACAATGGCGGCAATGACAGCAATGAACATGATAAGGCTGAGGAAAGAGAGGTCCACACTCTCCAACGCAGGACTTATCCAACTGAGTGCTCCGGGTGCCAGCAGGTATTTGTTGACAAGATAGTTTACCGGCACCGTGATGAGCAGCACAAAAGTTACCGCAATACCCAACCCTGCGGATGTTTTCACCGTCTTCGACACGGCCAGATAGGAGCACATGCCCAGGAAGAAGGCGAAAATCATGTTGTCTATGAAGATAGACTTGATGAATATATTGATGTAGTCCATATTGAGAATCGATAGTTAAGAATTAATCTTCTTGGAGGTCTTTGTTACGAGTACGTTGTATCCAAATGATGATGCCCGCCAGTATCAAAGCCATGGGCGGCATAATCATGAGACCGTTGTTCTCATACCCTATGCCGTACAGCCCCAACTTCTCCGCGATGGGGTAGCCCCACAGCGAGCCGCTGCCGAAGAGTTCGCGTACAAAACCCAGCGTCACAAGGATAACACTGTAGCCAAGACCGTTGCCTATGCCGTCGCAGAGGGATGGCAGAGGCGGGTTGCTCATGGCAAAGGCCTCTAAGCGTCCCATCACGATACAGTTGGTGATTATCAGTCCCACAAAGACCGACAGTTGCTTGCTGACATCGTACATGTAGGCTTTCAGGAACTGGTCGACCAGCACCACAAGGGTGGAGACCACCACAAGCTGCACAATGATGCGGATGCGCGGAGGGATGGTATTGCGAAGCAGAGAAATGATAAGGTTGGCAAGAGCCACCACCACGGTAACCGAAACGGCCATCACCACGGCAGGTTTCAGTTGTGCCGTCACGGCCAGGCAGGAACACACACCCAGCACCTGAACCGTGATGGGGTTCTGCTTGTTGAACGGCAGTTTGATTAAGTCAAAGTTCTTCATTTGTCAGTCTCCTTACATTCTTCGGTATTGTCGGCAGCAGTTGAATCTACTGCCAAGCATCCATATTTATCATAAGCCTTGGCCAGCATGGCCGTCACACCGTTACTGGTCATCGTGCCGCCACTGATGGCATCCACCTCGTAAGGCGACGACTTGTCGGCGTTTTTCTTCAACACGATAGGCTGTAGGAAGCTCTTCCCAACGAAACGCTTGGCAAAATTGTCGGTAGCAATCTCGCCACCAAGACCCGGGGTTTCGCCCTTGTGGTCAAAGACGGCACCCAAAACGGTATTCTCGTCATCTAATGCCAGGTAACCCCAAATAGGACCCCAAAGGCCGGTACCCTGTAGGGGGATAATTATGCCGCCATCGAACGTAAGCAGGGAGCTACCATCACTGAGATACTTTTCAGTGATATACTGATCGTATAGCTCATCGGCATTGTCGCGCGTGGCCTCCACTCCGATAGTTTTCAGTATCATCTGTTTCTTTTCAGCCGCCTGGTTGCGCTCCTGACGGGGTTTGAGGCTGGTGGATACCAATGTAAGTATCAGTGCTGACACGGCCACCAGCACAGCCGAATAGATAAAGATGTAACGATTGCTGAACTTTTTCATCTTACAGCCTCCTTTCTTCTCTCTCTTTTTTTGATATTCCTTGCCACCACACAATGGTCAATCAACGGGGCAAAGCTGTTCATCAACAGAATGCTCAGCATCATACCTTCTGGATATGCGGGGTTCAGCACTCTCAGCATAACTGCAAAAAGTCCTATTAGCAAACCATATATCCATTTGCCAGCGTTGGTCTGTGCAGAGGTAACAGGGTCGGTAGCCATAAACACCGCACCGAACATAAAGCCACCCATCAGGTAGTGGTAGTAGAAAGGCAACTGCATATAGTCGTTGGCACCGATAAGGTTAAACAACAAGCCCATTGCTCCACCTCCTAATATCACACTCAACATTATCCTCCAGCTAGCGATGCCACTTACCAACAGCACTATGGCACCCAGTAGGATGGCGATAACCGAGGTCTCGCAGGTGCTGCCTGTCACTGTTCCGATGAACATGTCAAGGGCGGTGTCCGAAGGCAAGGAGCCTGCCGCCAACTCTCCAAGAGGTGTCGCTCCGGCAATTGCATCAGTACCCCACAAATCAGCAGCAATCCACACCTTGTCGCCCGACATGTGGGTGGGATAGCTGAAGAAGAGGAACGCCCTTGCCACCAGCGCCGGGTTCAGGAAGTTCATGCCGCTACCGCCGAAAACCTCCTTGCCCAACACCACAGCAAATGCTACTGCCAAGGCAAGTTGCCACAACGGAGTGGTCACCGGTACAATCATCGGTATCAACAATCCTGTTACCAAGTAACCCTCATTCACCTCGTGGTGTCGAATCTGGGCAAACATGAATTCTATTCCCAAACCCACCACATAGCTTACAACAATCAAAGGCAGCATACGGAGGAAACCAAACCATAAGCAATACCACCAACTGGCAGCAGTACCCAACTCGTACGGCCAATCCTCTGCATTCAACGATGTCTGAAAACCGATATTCCACATGCCGAAAAGCAGTGCAGGCATCAAAGCTATCACCACGGTAATCATGGCACGCTTCATATCCACAGCGTCGCGAACATGGGATCCATGCCTAGTCACCGTGTTGGGGGTAAAAGCAAAAGTCTCAAAAGCCTCAAATGTGCTTTGCAGCCATCCGAATTTACCGCCTTCGACAAAATTAGGCTTTATCTTGTCAATTAATCTTCTTAAATTGTCAAACATCACATTCCCTCCTTTCTCAGTTTCTCCAAAGCCTCACGTATTATAGGCTGTATGTCGGTCTTCGACGGGTCAATATACTCACACAAGGCAAAATCCTCGGGTTCCACCTCATAAATTCCCAATTTTTCCATCAGTTCGAGGTCACCCACAATACATGCTTTTAACAGTTGCAAAGGGTAAATATCAAACGGGAACACCTTCTCAAAATCACCTGTAAACACCAATGGCCTCACCCCACCATGGGTATTGGTGTCGAACCGAGGCTGCAACTCTTCAGGCAACACTTTAAAGAGTCCCGACATACAGTTGGGTATAAAACCGCTTGCAAAAGTACGTGAAAAACTATGTTTTTTCAATCCTGGCATCAGCCAACCCATAAAATCATAGTAGTCACCTTCCGGTATCATTGAAACAAGACTGTCATACGCTCCAACAAAGCCATCTTGAGCAATCCTGGTTCCGCTAAGCACATTGCCCGAAATCACCCGAATACTTTGCATTGATTCTTTTGAACACTCCAAAGCAGGGTAATCCACATTCAGCACCTGTGCCCTCACAATTTCCTCTACACATGCACCGGCTATTATCTGGTAGTAATGAGGATTCTTGGCCAACGGTCCTGCAACAGCTATGACCCTTTCAGGACAATATTGTCCCGTAGCAACCCAGTGACCCAACACAGTCACATCCTGTATATTCATTGTCCACACGCTCTCGCCCTTATTGATAGGACACAGCTGTGCTATTTGGGTCCCCACATTGCCAGCGGGGTGCGGGCCTTCCACATATTGCACATTCACCTTTCCGCAATGAGACAAAACACTTTGTGCCAAACGCTGACCCGGGCGGAAACAGATATACGTCGTTCCCTCTGTCAGCATCGACAGTGTCTCCAAACCCCGGCACAAATCATCCTCCCTTCCTTGAAGAGCAAAATCATAGTCACAGCCCAGAGGAGCACTGTCAAAACCACTTACCACTATAGCTTTAGGGGTTGTGTCAGGGTTAGCCACGATGCCGAAAGGTCGTTGCCGAAGCAATGTCCACAAACCGCTGTGCAGCATTTTCTGCTTCAAGTCGTCAACATTGTCGAATGACAAGGGCGATGACATCCCATTGCCCGTTTGCCGTTTCACCACTACCGCCAACAACTTGCGTTTTTCCCCTCTTACCACAGCTTTCACCACTCCGCCCACAGGCGAAACAAAGCGGATGCGCTCGTCATTCTTATCGCAGAACAGCACATCCCCTGCCGACACCTCATCACCCTCCACCACCATCAGCCGAGGTACAAGTCCCACATAGTCTGTGGGCTTTACCGCATAGGATACGATGCTGCGGGCATCGCTCACGCGACATCCCGCAGCACCGGTTAGCGGCAAGTCAAGACCTTTCTTGATTTTTATCATAGCATAACTTTATTTACTCATTCCAACATTTACACACCCCCTCTGCTACGCCTTAATTCAGCGTAATCTCTACGGGTTTGATCATATTTTCCGGCTTCAGGATGCGGTCCAACTGCTCTTTAGTCAGCAGCCCGTGCTCCAGTACCAGTTCATACACGCCCCTGCCCGTCTCGGCAGCCTCTTTGGCAATCTTCGTGCTCTGCTTGTAGCCGATGATGGGGTTGAGAATGGTAACGATGCCGATGCTGTGTTCCACCAGCTGGCGGCAGCGCTCCTCGTTGGCCACAATGCCTTCGATGCAGAGAGTCCTCAACGTGTCGAGGCCGTTCTCCAACAGATGGATGCTCTCGAAAATGGTGTAGGCAATGACCGGTTCCATAACATTGAGCTCAAGCTGGCCGTTGTCGCTGGCGAGACTTATGGTCATGTCGTTGCCGATAACGCGGTAGCACACCTGATTCATCACCTCGGGAATGACGGGATTAACCTTGCCAGGCATGATGCTGCTACCGGGCTGACGCTCGGGCAGATGGATTTCGTTCAAACCGCAGCGGGGACCGCTCGAGAGGAGGCGCAGGTCGTTGCACATCTTATTGATTTTAATAGCCAGACGTTTCATGGCTGCGCTATAGGCGATCATGCAGGTGGTGGCACTGGTAGCCTCGATGAGGTTGTCGGCCAGCGAGATGTTCCATCCAGTGATTTTACGCAGAGCCTTGACACAGGCCTCGCTGTAGCCGGGCTTGGAGCAAATGCCCGTACCGATAGCGGTGGCACCCATATTGACCACGAGGAACTCGTCGGCCGTGAGGCGCAAATTCTTGTATTCCACGCGCAGCGAATCTGCAAATGCTCCGAAAGACTGACCAAGGGTCATCGGCACAGCGTCCTGAAGCTGGGTGCGGCCCATCTTCACCACGTGGGCAAACTCCTTGCTCTTGTTGTCCAAAGTGGCAATCATCTGCTCCAGATGGGGCATGAAGGCCAGATGCTCGAGGGCAAGAGCCATATGTATGGCGCAAGGATAGGCGTCGTTGGTGCTCTGGCTAGCGTTGACCACATCATTGGGCGAGCAATACTGGTATTCGCCACGCTTGTGTCCCATGCGCTCAAGGGCGAGATTGGCAATAACCTCGTTGGCGCACATATTGGTGGAGGTGCCGGCACCACCCTGAATCATATCGATGGGGAACTGGTCGTGATACTTGCCGTCAATCAGCTGGTCACAGGCCCACATGATGGCCTCGCCCTGCTCCGGGGTAATCATGCCAACTTCTACATTGGCCATAGCCGCAGCCTTTTTGGTGAAAGCCATGCCGCGGATAAAATCGGGGTAGTTGCTCAGCAGTGAGCCGCTGATATGGAAATTCTCAATGGCGCGGGCTGTCTGCACGCCGTAGAGGGCCTCTTCGGGGACATTTTTGGTACCGAGCAAGTCACTCTCGGTGCGGAATTTCTGTTCTTTTGTCATTTTTTAGGTTCTTTTTTTATGTCTATATTGTTGATATTTTTGCTTTTTTGCACAAACCGGTGATTTTGTTTGGCGCTGCAAATATACAACCTTTTCTTTAATTACACTTTTTTTATCGATAAAAAAAGTAAAAATCATCCATTTATCATCCCTCACTTTTTTCAATTATCACCTTTCCTCGTCGGTGAAGTTCGGAGGAAAGGGCGGCCAGCGAGGCAGCGAGATTCTCGTTTTTAACCAGAATATCGTCGGGCAGAGAGAGTGTGGTGGGGGCAAAATTCCAGATAGCCCTGACGCCTGCCGACACCAGCATGTCGGCTACGCCCTGTGCCTCAGAGGCGGGGACGGCAATGATGCCGATATTGACATGCGTGCGTTTGAGGAACGACTCCAGCATGTCGATGGGAAACACCAGTTTGTCACCCACTCTCTTCTCCTTAGGGTCAGAGTCGAAACCCGCCACTATGTCGAGTCCGTATTTGGTAAAGCCTCCATAATGCAGCAGCACATGGCCCAGCGCGCCGACACCCACCAGCACTGCCTCGTCGCAGCGGTCATAGCCAAGAAAGACCTTCATGTCCTCAAGCAGTCTCCCGATATGGAAACCCCTCTTGGGACGGCCCGGCTCAGAACTGATGCCAGCCAAATCTTTGCGCACCTGCACCGGGTTGATGCCCAGACTCTCGGCAATGGAAGTGGAGGAGACAAACTCCTCCCCACGTGCCATGCGGTTCTCAATCTCACAATAGTACGATGGAAGCCTTCCAAGCGTCGATTTCAATATAACCAAAGAGTTATGTCGGTCTTTCATGTGTCGTAGCGCAAAAATCTTGACTGCAAAAATACAAAAAAAAAACGACATAACGACAAAACACAAAAGAATGTGTGAATTCGTTAAGAGGTTCATCTTATCACATTCACAAATTGCCAAATCACAATTCATCATTCCTTTTCACCATCAAATCACAAAGAGACAAAAAAAAATTTGCAATTCAAAAATAAAATGTATATTTGCAAAATCTTACCCAAAAAATAGAGGCCTCTGCCCATATTTCATTTATCTAATATTCAACACAATATCGACTTATCACTATATAAAAACAATCATACTCAAAATGTATCAAACAATGAGAAAGTCCCTTTTGATTACATTACTTACTCTGGCTGCCATGTCCGTTCATGGACAACAGCTTGTAACCGGTAAATTGATTAGTGACAAAGACGGCAAACCTGTAATGTATGCCAATGTGGCTATGTTGCGTGCCGACGACAGCACTTTCCTACGCGGCACTATTACTGATGACAAAGGCATCTATACACTGAAAAACGACACCATCCCCACCGTCCTCCGTTTCTCAGCCATGGGCTACGCCACCCTTTTCGAGGCCGTTCCCAACACCCTCTACGGTGGACCCACAGGGCTTGGCAAAATCGACATGGGCACCACTACCCTCACCGAAGGTGCCATGCTGCTCGACATGGTGAAAATCGTTGAGAAGAAACCTATGTATGCAGTGGATGGCGAGAAAGACCTCTACAACGTGAGCGAGGATGCCAGCATACAGACCGGCAACGCCAGCGACGCCCTGCAGAACGCCCCAGGCGTGGAGGTGGACGTGGAGGGTAATGTCACCCTCAACGGCTCGTCGGTAACGGTGTGGATAAACGACCGTCCCTCTCATTTAGAAGGTGAGGCTCTGAAACAATACATCAAAACGCTCCCGGCCAACAGCATCGACCGCATCGAGGTAATCCGCAACCCCTCGGCACGCTACGGCGGCAGCGGTCCAGTAGTGAACATCGTCACCAACCAAAAAATGCTGAAAAACTCCTTTATCAGTTTCGGTGCCAACGGATCGTCGCGTCCCTCCATCTCGCCATGGGCCTCCTATGTCTACAGCAACGAGAAATTCCATATCAGTGCATACGTCAGCTACAGCGGCTCGGACTTCACGCGCAACGGCAACTCGTCGGGCACCATGATGCACAACAGAACCGACACCGCACGTGCTTGGCAATATTCCACTATTAACCACTCGTGGCATCACAGCATCTGGACCAACCTCAACGCCAGTTATGAGTTCGACTCGATGAACAGCATCAGCGGATGGTTTGGTGCTTATCCAAGCTGGAGTAACGACGAGAATTTCGACACCACCGTGCGAACCGACTATGACACTTTGGGCAATGCCTACGACTTCGGCAGCCTAGGCCACTCGCTTACCAACAGCCACAGCGGCGGTGGCTACGGCGGACTGTGGTACACTCACAAATTCAACAACAAAGGACACCAATACTCCATCAATGCCAACGCCAACTGGTGGGGTTGGGGACAGCAGGGCTCCAGCCAGCAGGATTACAAGTTCCAGCCACAAATGAGCTACAACCACCGCACCAACAGCAACGATGCGAGCGGCAGCGGCTCCATAGGCTTCGACTATTCACTCCCCTATAGCGAAAAGGGCGAAATATCAACCGGTGTGGACTTGAACTTGGGTTTCGGTCATGAACTTTATCTGCGCGACACCCTCGACACCTCCGGCAACTACTATTGCGACATCTTGCGGTCGGACACTAACTACACACGCGACCACGACATCTCCGCCTACGTCACTTGGCAGCGCAAATGGGGCGACTTCACCCTTAAGCTGGGCTTGCGTGGCCAATATAGTCACAAATCGTCTCGCCATGAAGGTTTGCCACAATACGATGTAACGGTACATCCCTTCACCGTTTCGCCTTCGCTGCACATGAGCTACCGCACCAAAGACATGCACAATTTCAGTCTCAGCTATACCATGCACACCTCCACACCCTCGGCTGAGAGTCTCAGCAGCTACGAGTCGTTTGGCATTGAGAGCTACTCAACCGGCAACCCGTTGTTGGAACCCTCCCACTCCCATAATTTCGATGCCTCATGGAACAAATACTTCGACAATTTCGGTTCGGTAGGCGTTTCTGGTTCCTATAAGGCCGAAGTGAACGATTTCAACTCCCTGCCCGATGCCCAGTACCATCCATTCTTCGGCCGCGTGGTGGACTTTTCCAAGCCCTACAACGTGGGCGACACCCGCAATGCCGACCTCAACTTCAACGTCATGTACCGTCCCTCAGGATTCTTCAACGTACGCTTGAACGGTGGTGTGGCTTATCGGTGGTACAACGTGCAAGTGCGACCTGGCGAATGGGTCGAAAAGGATATGCCCTCATGGAACGTCCGCATCAAGGTATGGACCAAACTGTGGGAAAAGGTGGAATTCTTTGTTTCGGGCAACTACAGCAGCCGCGCGCTCAGTCCCTGGAGCCTGATGTACATCAACGAACCCCGGAAAGGTATTAATCTTGGTGCCAGTGCCGACTTCTTCGACCGCAAACTGTCACTCTATCTCAACTGCAACGACATCTTCAACTGGAACAACTGGGGCTCCACCACAGCCAACCCCTACATGAGCACTACCAGCATCAGCAAGTGGAACAGCCGCTACATCACCTTCGGCGCCACCCTGCGTTTCGGCAAGATGGAACTGGAAAGCAGTGCCAAGACCGGTGCCACCGAAGAATCCGTCGGCAACGGGCAATAAAACTTAATTCATGAAAGCGGGAGCCGACTGGGCCTCCACATCAGCTTCAATCTCGTCATCCAATGCAGGGAAAAAATCGCGCCCGACAACCTCTTCCAAATGGTCTATCGTACAGGTGTAATGGCTCAGGCTATGGTGCTTCCCCTCGTTGGGCATAATAAACGCCGCACCGGTGTAGCCGTCATTGTACGGTATAAGCACAGCCTTGAAGAAGGCATCAGGGACCTGCACACCCGCATCGCCTATGGTGCCATAACGGCATGAATCAAACACTGGGCCGCAAACCACCCACACCCTACCATATTTCTTGGCCCACCGCCGCACGGCATTCTCCAACGCGTTCCAGTCGCCCCCGTTCAGTTGATGGTTTTGCGGGCAGATGTTGGTGAAGTAATGGCTCTCCCAATAGCTCCGCTCACTCCACCGCAAATCAGCCTTCGGAGCCATGTGACCCTTGTCCCAACCCGAATGGGAATAGTCCTCGCGCGATGCCTGCAACCCTTTCACATTAAAATCGCGACTGAAACTGGAGCTCTTCGAACTGTATTTCACCACCAATTCCTCGGCAGTCAATTCGTATGCCACCCAGTCGGGAACAAGCGTCGCGTGGTTATACGACACAGTAAAGCCGGAATACTCAATAATATCCTCACCATTGTCGTAGGCAGGATACTCCAAACGGGCTGGATAGGTTACCGTATCGCCACCCTCATCCGTAACGGCAGGCAGCGAACAACTGCCCACTAATATTGTCATTAGTGAACAATATGCCAAACAATGTGAAAAAAAAGCCATATATAGTTACTGATTTACAATTTTTCTAATCACAATGCCTACGGCAGTGGTGGCTTGCAACAGAAACACTCCATGCGAGGGCAATAGCAATTCGATGGGTGTACCGTTGTAGGCAAGAGTCTGCATCAAACGGCCGTCGGAATCATATAGCTTCAGCTCGGCAGACATGTTGTCGGGAAGACTTACCACACAGCGTCCATTGGCGGGATTGGGACTGACGGTAAGCTCGGACACATCTGCCACCGCAATGCCGACATCCGCTGTGGTAAAGTAAATCCATTGCGAAATACCACGTGACCCATCGCAATCAGACTGTACAACAAATGTATACTGAGTGTTTGGTGCCAGCGGCGGAAAACAATATACAGGCGTGTCTACAACGGCAGACTTGCACGGCATCTCCCACCAATAGGGGTTTGAGCCTGTCCGATAATAATCAACATACCACCGCCTTGTATCTGTTGTGTCGCGCCACGTCGCCTTATAGCCAGCCAGAAGGCCGTTGGAAGTGACTGTTACATCATCCCCACCCCATGCCGTAATGGAATCCACCTTTGCACAATAAGTGTGATAACTCACCGAGGCCCAGTCGCCATACATTCCGCCTTCACACACCGAGCGAACATAAAAGTCGTATTCAGTATTGGGTTGCAGCAACCCTCTAAATTCAAGTTCAGTGATAGGAAAACCGTTCCCGTTTTGTTCCACTACGGTACCGCTACCCAATTCAAAGCCATGCGGCCCATACTCTATTTCCCAGTGGTCGGGCTGCCAATTGCATCGCCAATATAGTGCGTACTCCATGGGTTCACAGTCGCAACACGCATCATGCACTTCTAAATCAATCACCCTGGCACACTCGTCAGGGCTGGCAACAGTGTATATAAAGCCGAAAAAAGCTCTTCCAGAGCTGTCGCGTTGAAAAGCAATTGTTATCCTGCCACTGCTGGCAACGAAATCGACGTTATTTCCTCCTGTGGCTCTCCAGCATAGCGGCACACCATTGGTGTCGCCGTCCCATATGGAAATCCTGCCACTGCGATAGTTCTCGAAAGAGTACCAGCCGGACAGGTGTATCACTTTCTCGGTGTCCGCATTGATTACTACATAACCGTCGAAGTTTGCGGAACGCTCAAAGTCAGGCCAATCATGGCTATAAACTACACCATAAGGATATTGGTTTCCGTCAATTTGGATAGTCTGACCATTCACCATATAGACGGTGTTCCACTCGTTCTGGGCTTGGGCAACCGATACCCAAAAAAGGAACAAGGTTATGCAGTAAAAGTATGATATTTTTAATTTCATGGCTGTTTTTTTAGGCAATTTGTTTTATTTATACTTGACCGTCAATGCCTCACTGACATTGATGACAAAGTCGCCCAACTTCTCATACAGGGCATACAGACTGCTGTAGGCGTTGCCTATCGAAAAATCGTATACTCCCTTCTTCAGTGCGTTGAGGTGTTCCTCGCGCAGACGGTCGCGCAAGACGTTAACAGCCTCCTCGGCGTTAGTGGCTGCCGACAAATCGATGTGGTCATAGTCGGTGTTAAGGTTGTTGTTCATAATGTCAAGGGACAACTGCACCGCCTGTGTCATCTCCTCCAGATTGTCGTTCAGATGCTGGTCGAAATGCACAGCGGCCTCGCGCTTGTTTTTGCGGGTGACGGCAATCTGGTATATTGTGTCTCCCATGCTCTCCAGATTATCCACCACGCAGAGCATGGCACTGATGCGCTGAGAACCCTCGTGCGACAAGTCACCTTCCGAAATGCGGGTGAGGAATTGCGAAATCTCCATTTCCATTCTGTCGGCAATCTCTTCATACTTGCTGATACGCTCCTCCACCTGCTCAAACTCCTCGTCGTCCTTGGCAGTACGAAGACCCGGCAGGAAAGAATACATGCGAAGAATCCGCTTCGAGAACTCTGCAATCTCGCGCTCCGCAGCCTGCATATTCAACTCGGGCGTATTCATCCAACGGCCTCCAATGTACTTCAACTTATACACATACTCCTCCTCCTCGGGCGGCTCTTTCACCAGCCATTCCACCAGTTTCACTATTCCAGGTATAAACCACGCCAACACCGCCGTGTTCACCACATTGAAGAAGGTGTGGAACAACGACAACGCCATCGGGATGGCCGTGGGACTATACCCCTCGGCACCCACAGCGGTGTAGGGGTTGCTGCCCGTCAGCCCGACGGTCATTTCGGCAATCAAATCCAGCACCGGACGGAAAACCACCAGTGTCAGCAACACACCTATCACGTTAAACACCAAATGCGCCCGTGCCGCCCTCTTACCGCTGGTATTGGCCACCATGGCAGCAAGATTGGCCGTGATGGTGGTACCGATGTTCTGTCCCATTACCAACGCCACTGCAGCATCCATCCCTATCCAACCGTTGTAGCACATCACCAACGTAATAGCCATTATGGCCGCCGAGGCCTGCACCACACAGGTAAGCAATGCCCCCACGACAATAAAGATAAGTATCGACCAGAACCCGTATGCCGACAACCGCGCCAAAGCCTCCAAAGCGTCAGGGTACTCCTCCAGATTGGGCATGGCCTGCTGCAACAGACCCATACCTACCAAAAGCAATGCCAAACCGATTACAAACTCTCCTATCGACTTCATCCTGTCGCGCTTGGAGAACATAAACAGCAACGCCACAGCTCCCAGTGCCATAGGCAGGCTAAAGGTGCCGCTCCCCTCGCCCAAACCCGCAAGTGTGATAATCCATGCCGTCACCGTGGTGCCGATGTTGGCTCCCATAATCACCGCCACGGCTCCCGCCAGCGACAACAGCCCCGCATTCACAAACGACACCACCATCACCGTCGTTGCCGACGACGACTGTATCAACGTGGTTACCGCCGCACCCGTCAGGATGCCGCTCAGGGGGCTTCCCGTCACCTTCCCCATCACAAAACGCATCTTGTTGCCTGCAAACTTCTGCAAGCCGTCGCTCATCAGTTTCATACCGAAAAGGAATACTGCCAGCGCACCTGCAAAATTGATGACTATGGTCAAGACCTCAGTAAAACTCATCTTAAAACATTATTAAATTGTTTCAACTATTTTTCTCTATTTTTCTATGTTTCAATATCTAATATTCAAGCGGCTCAATTCTCTCCCACGCTGCAAAAATACTATCAACCCACGGCTTTGCGGTTACATTTCCGTTAAATAATTGTTACATTTTTGTTGCAAAACAAAAAATCGCTAATATTAGTGATAGTCCCATTTGGCAAAACATGCTATTTTTGCACTTGTAACAAACAATACAACATATCATGCAAACAAAAGAAAATCACACACATGACCACTCCTGCCACGAATATGGACATCACCATCATCACCATCATCATGTCCCTGCCCAAATCGAGCAGATGGGCACCCTCTACAAAGCGGCCATTGCACTCAATCTCCTCTTCGTGGCTGCCGAAACCGTGGCAGGCATCGTCGGCAATTCCATGGGGCTCCTCTCCGACGCCGGGCACAACCTCAGCGACGTATTCTGCCTGCTCCTGGCCTTGATAGCCTTCAAACTGGCTCAGACCCACGCCACCAAACGTTTCACCTACGGCTACCGCAAAAGTTCAGTGCTCATCTCTCTGCTCAACGCCATCATCCTCCTTGTGGCCGTGGGCGGCATTGTGGTGGAGAGCATCCACAAATTCTCTCACCCGGCACCTGTCAACGGCCTCCTTGTCACTTGGACTGCCGCAGCAGCCATCGCCGTCAACGGCTTCACCGCCTGGATGCTCTCGCGACACCAACACGACATCAACACACGCGGAGCCTTCCTCCACATGCTCGCCGACACCCTCGTCTCCGCTGGCGTGGTGGTCTCCGGCATCGTCATCACCCACACCGGCTGGACAATCATCGACCCCATCATTGGACTCGTCATCGCCGCCGTCATCCTTGTCTCCACCTGGCAACTACTGGCCGAAAGCCTCCGCATGAGCATCGATGCCGTGCCCGAAAATATCGACCCCGACAGCATTGTGGCAAAAATGAAAGAACAAGAAGGCGTGGTGGATATCCACCATGTACACATCTGGCCCATCAGCACCACCGAAACGGCACTCACCGCCCATATCGTCATTGCCGACTGCCAACAACTCGACACCACCATCCATACACTCAAACAACTACTCATATCCGAGGGAATTGCACACAGCACCCTCGAAACCGAAACCCCCGCCTCCCTCTGCAACCGCCACAGCTGCTAAACTCCTTCCACACTGCATTTCTTCTTAGTGTGGGGATTGGATGATATGCTCATTATGCGTGTCGCCGACACGCTGCATCTTTAAGACTCCTTCTCTGATTGCTATCTTACAACCAGCTTCTTGGTCACCACACCGTATTCCGGATACATCGCCACCACGTATGTGCCCTTTGCCCAGCCGCTCACGTCAAACTCAGCCGTTATCCCCTCCGCTTTCTCCTCATATACCTTGTCTCCCTTCACATCATACACCTCTATACGGTTCAGCCTGTACGACGACACCACACTCACCACTCCACTGGCAGGATTGGGCATCATCATCACCAGCCTGTCCCCGTCGCCACTCTCGCCTATCCCTATCGGAGGATCGGGAGGGTCGTGGCGCTCGTATATCTCCACCTCCACGGGACTGCTCCAGTCCCCATACTCCTGCGTCACACTGCAATACGACCGTACCAGGGCAAAGTACTGCATCCCCACCTCAAGTCCCGACACCGTGAGCGTCGGCACTGTGGTCTGCGTGATGGTGAAATCCTCCCACTGGTCTGTTATCTTGCCGAAGGCCACCTCCCACGGACCGCCGTCGCCCGAGTCCCACATCAGCGTCGCGCTGCTGTCCGTCCGCTCCGCCACTCGTATATTTCTCGCCGCATGGCACATCGTTGTGTCAAACAGCAAGTCTATTATCGGGAATATCATTGGTATAGTGACTGGGTATATAAATTCATCTGCTGGCCGAGACCAACACATTCCTCTCTTCCAATCCAACATCCTGTATTTGAACCATATTATCCTTCTTAAATCCAAATGATCCGATATTCCATATAATGCTATATATCGCGTAGGGTTGTGATCCCACAGCCACATCCACTTCCTCTGTTGTGTCCCTGGCTCTACCTGCCACGCATAACTGCCTTCATTGTTGAAGTAGGTTCCTGCAACCACAAACGTGTCCTCCACCACCACAGGCTTCTCAAACATCACCTCGTACAGCGGCACCACTGTCGAAGTGTCAAACTCAGCATTTGGATCCCACCACCCCCCTAACTTTGCCGGCGGGAGATGGATATACCTGTGGGGATCATCCATTCGCCATCCCTTCGACATCAATTCCACCAAACTGTCACCCACTACTTTATACAATATCATCGAGTCTGTAATCCTTCCTGCCAAGGTAGTATCTCGTGTGTTTAAGAACCTTAGTGAAGGAGAAACGAGGGCGGTGTTATCATACATACTTGTGTCCCGTGCCGCCTCCATATATGCCGGCGCCCCGATACCTACTATCTTTATGGGTCGATACGTTATGAATTGAGGTCCAAAAATCCCATTCCCCTCGGCATAAAAAAAATGTTCATTATCAGGGGTCATCAATCCACCCGGATCAGTAGTAGCATCATAAGCCCCATTGGGCGTATGGAGATATTCGGTATAAGCCTTCCATTGAATATCATCTTGACACCAATCGTATATAAACTTATAATATACGTATTGTTGATTATACATAGAATCCGGACACTCCAACGTATCTCTTACCGGCCGTTGTCCACTCGCCACCGCCACCCACATCATGGCCACCACAAAAAAACTATTCTTTTCATATCTATTTTAATTACATTTTATTATCATTTCTTTTTCTTTCTTTTCATACGGAAAGTATTATATAATGTCATCCAAACCCAACATTGCGTGTCGCCGACACGCTGCATCTTTAAGACTCTTTCTCTGATTGCTATCTTACAATCAGTTTCTTGGTCACCACGCCATACTCCGGATACATCGCCACCACGTATGTGCCCTTTGCCCAGCCGCTCACGTCAAACTCAGCCGTTATCCCCTCCACTTTCTGCTCCAGCACCTTCTCTCCTTTCATGTCATACACCTCTATACGGTTCAGCCGGTACGACGACAACACACTCACCACGCCACTGGCAGGGTTGGGCATCAGCCGGGTGAAGCGTGACAAATCCCCTTCATTGTCTATTCCTTCAGGTTCTCCGGGACCATGCTGGTGGTAAATCTCCACCTCGAAGGGGCTGCTCCAGTCCCCAAACTCATGCGTAACACTGCAATACGAACGCACCAGGGCAAAGTATATCGTCCCCACCTCCAGCCCTGTCAGGGTCACCGTGGGACTGCTGACGGTGTAGAAAGTGAAATCCTCCCATTGGTCTGTTATCTTGCCAAAGGCCACCTCCCACGGGCCGCCGTCACCTGAGTCCCACATCAGTGTAGCACTGCTGTCCGTCCGCTCCGCCACCCTTATATTTCTCGCCTCATGGCACATCGTTGTGTCAAACAGCGGATCGATTATCGGGAATATCATTGGTATATGGTATATCCATATTCCATCTTGCATATTCTCTTGATACTGACCCCAATACCTTTCTTTTTTCCAATCCAACGTCCTGAATTTAAGCCATACCTCCCTTCTCCTATCTAAATAATCCGATTCTCCATATAATCTTAT
This sequence comes from Bacteroidales bacterium, assembly GCA_017530105.1. Lineage (GTDB taxonomy): Bacteria > Bacteroidota > Bacteroidia > Bacteroidales > P3 > Colimorpha. The sequence goes on along the minus strand of JAFXMW010000009.1, from coordinate 2,593 downwards.
ATATCGTGTGGGATTGTGATTCCACAGCCACATCCACTTCATCTGCTGTGTCCCTGGCTCACTCTGCCACGCATAGCTGCCTTCGTTGTTGAGGTAGGTCCCCGCCACCACAAACGAATCCTCCACCACCACGGGCTTGTCAAACATCACCTCGTACAACGGCACCACTACCGAAGTGTCTGGCACAGCATAATAATCCCTTTCCGCACTCCCTAGCAATGCCGGCGGGAGATGGATATACCTGTGGGGATCATCCATACGCCACCCTTGGGCCATCAGTTCCACCAAACTGTCACCCACCACCTGATACAGTATCATCGAGTCCGTCACCCTTCCCGCCAGAGTGGTATCGCGTGTGTTTAAGAAACAATATGAACATTCTACATTTGGAGGAACAGGGTTATCTATACGCATATTTGTGTCGCGTGCCGCTTCCATATATGCCGGTGCCGCTATCCCGACTATCTTCAAGGGCCGGTCTGTCATGAACTGCCCTCCATAAATCCCATTTCCATTTTTATAGTTCCAGTATCTTGGATTGTCTGGAGTCAACGACCCATCCGGGTCGGTGGCAGCAATCTCCAGTGGATTATATGGATGATTATATAATCTATACCAGGTAAATGCCATCCAAGGAATATCATTCCGACACCAATCGTAAATAAACTTATAATATACGTATTGTTGATTATACATAGAATCCGGACACTCCAACGTATCTCTTACCGGCCGTTGTCCACTCGCCACCGCCACCCACATCATGGCCGTAACTAAAAAAACAAGCTTTTTCATATCCCATCAATTACATTTTATCATTAATTCATTTTCTATCTTTTCATACGGAAAATATTCTATAAAATCCAGTGTCACCCATCCCGATGCACTCATATCCCAAATATTGTTTTTTCCTTCATCTGTGGGTATCGTTGTCACCGGGTACTGCATATTCAAATCGCAACCCCCGACTTCAAAATTAATTTTACTCTTCCAAAACATTTGTTCGTAACCTGTCTGTTCATGGCCGCTGACCAAATACTCCCCGTTTCCGAACAGGCACACGCTTGTAGGCCTCCATCCATTAGCCGTGCCAACCACAATTTCATAATCGGAATACACATTGGTTGGCATCCCTGAAGAATAATCCATAGTGGTAAACGCTGTTTCAAAAACACCAGGTATCCTCTCATGCCTGTGGACTACCACATAGCTATTTTTTTGACTATCGTATACAAAATCTTCTATAACTTCTAATTTGGAAGGCAGCTGTGCCACATCCGCCGACACCATAACCACCAGATTGTTCGTCAGCACAGGTGAAATATCGTATACCCTATTCGCAAGATACCAGCGATTTTCATCACAAAAAAATGCATCAATACAATCTTGGTAAGGATTAGAAGGACAATCTCCTGAAGGAATCCACCTCGAGTAGTCCAAGTCAGTCCTATAGCTACAAACCGCAACCTTGTCCTGACCAATATGTACCATCTTAGCCTCTGAAGTGTGTGGGTCACTATTGTCAGGGATTTGAAACACACAATAATTAATATTATCATAATAATACACAAAATGGTATGTTATATTCTGAAATTGACCCAAAGTATAGTGTGTTGCCGAAAACATATTATACTTCGGAAAAATCTCAAAGTCAACCCCTATTCCTATATACGGAGGACACAATATGTTCCTGTCACATTTAAGATATACTACAAAATTGTCGGTCACAGCCATATCCTTGATGTCCGAATGATACCCTCCATATAGGTCTGCCACACGATACTGCATACCCGTGGCGGGATTTCCCACCGCTTCAAACGCCCTGTACAATGTATGTATGTATGAGTAAGTGGTCATCGTTTCCGAGTAGACTCCATACCCTGCTATGTGTATTCCTCCTCCCTGGTCTGTGAACACCTCGATATTGTCTAACGACAGCAATCCTTGTGCCGACAAAGTATTGTCTATATGCACATCACCCGCACCATGGAAAAGGCTATAAATATCAAACCATCCAATAAAGCCAGACACCGTGGCCAAATCTTTACCGCAGAAAAACACCTTGTCACCATAAATCTCCATGTCCCGTACTTCAAAATTTTCCTGAAAATAGGCATCTATCATTGTGGACAAATCTGTTATGGTGAAATGATACCCTGTAGGGGGTTGATTCTTTGAGGCATTTATGAAAGCATTGTCGCCAGGGGAATACCGCACAATATTTTTATCCCCCTGGACATAAACATTGGAAAACAATTGACCCGGTCCTTGCCCATAAACCATACAGGAAAAGAGGCAAATAATAAACAGCAGAAGTCTTTTTTCGCTATTTTTCATACTTTACTTGATTTAATAATAACACCTAAAATAATTATTCACAATAATTTAAACACAAAAAAAACGACCATCTATATAACATTCGATGCTACAAATATATTTAAAAAAAGTCAACTATACAACCAATTAACTTTTTTTAACAACAGCACCACAAAAAAACTAATGGCATGTAACAAATCTGAAGCAAGAACGGTTTTCCACAACATGCTCATTCTCCCTTGGTTGTCCATCGTATATATATCACATATATATCACATAT
>JAFXMW010000008.1 GCA_017530105.1 Bacteroidales bacterium | reverse complement strand
GCTTCCGAAGAGATTGTCAACGCCATCAACGGCCTTACCGAGAGCATTTTCTATGCCCTCCTCTTCGTCATCCTCGTCGTGCTGGTGTTCCTCGGCAACTGGCGCAGCACTATCATCATTGCCCTCACCATCCCCATCTCGCTCGTCACTTCGTTCATCTACCTGCTCCTTGCCGACAGCTCGCTGAACATCATCTCGCTGGCCTCGCTCACTGTGGCCATCGGTATGGTGGTGGACGACGCCATTGTGGTGCTGGAAAACATCACCAAGCACATTGAGCGCGGTGAGTCGCCACGCGAGGCAGCCATCTGTGCCACCAACGAGGTGTGGACATCCGTTATCGCCACCACGCTGGTGCTTGTGGCAGTATTCGTGCCCCTCACCATGCTACCCGGCATGATGGGCATATTCATGAAAGAGCTCGGCTGGATTGTCACCATCGTCGTATGCGTCTCCACCACCGCAGCCATCACGCTTATTCCCATGCTCTCCTCCAAGATGCTCAAAGAAAAGCCCTTCTTCCTCACCAAGGAAGCACGCGAGGAAGCCGAAGCCAAAAAAGCCAACAAGCGCATCACTTACGAGAACACTATCGGCAAGGCCTTCAATGCAATCGAGGCTGCTTACGCCAATCTCCTCCGCTGGTGCCTGAAGCACAAACTGTCCACCCTCCTCTTCTTTGCAGCCTTCTTCATTGTGTCACTCATCCCCATCATCACTGGAGCCATCGGCATGGACTTCATGAAAGAACAGGACAACGGCCGCATCAGCGTTACCGCTGAGCTGCAACGCGGCACCCGCATCGAAGAGACTCTTAAGACCGCCCGCCGCATGGAGGACGACATCTACCGCATACTGGGCGACGATGTCATTGTGGTCTCCACTTCGGCAGGTTCTAACGACGATGCCGGCATGTCTGCACTCTTCAACAGCACTACCAACAACAAAATCAGCATGAGTGTCCGCTGCACCAAGAAGTATGACCGCAAAAAGACCATCTTCGAGATGCAGGAACAGCTTCGCCAATGCTTTGCCGAATACCCCGAACTGATCAATTACCAGGTGAACCAAGGCGGAGGCATGGGCGGAGGCAGCAACAACAGCCTCTCGGTTGAAATCTATGGCTACGACTTCAACCAGACCACCGCCTTCACCAACGAGTTGCGCCAGCGTGTAATGGACAATGTGCCTGGCGCCCGCGACACCAAGATAAGCCGCGACGAAGACCGCGCCGAGCTCAAAATCACCTTCGACAAGCAGAAACTGGCCCTCCACGGCCTCAACGGCTCCACCGTTGCCATGTATGTCCGTAACCGAGTCAACGGCATGGCTGCCGGATTCCTCAAAGAGGACGGCGAGGAATATAACATCGTTGTACGCCTGCAGGAGAAATACCGCTCCAGCATCACCGACATCGAGCAACTCTCCATCCCCACCCCCACGGGCAAAATCATCAAACTCGAAGAGTTGGCCAAAATCGAGGAATACTGGTGTCCACCTACAATCGAGCGCAAAAACCGCCAACGTTACCTCACCCTCACCGTCATGCCCTATAAGACCTCGCTGCGGCAACTGGCCCAGAACGTGCAGAAAGAGATTGACCAGATGGGTGTACCTGCCGATATCCATGTAGCACTCGCCGGTAACTACAAAGACCAGCAAGACTCCTCACGAGACATGGGTCTCCTTGCCGCCCTCATTATCATGCTCGTCTACATCGTCATGGCATCACAGTTCGAAAGCTTCGGCAAACCTGCCATCATCATGTTCTCGATCCCCTTCGCACTCACCGGTGTCATCCTCATACTCCTCATCACAGGGCAGAACCTCGACATGATTGGTATGCTCGGACTGGTGCTGCTCATCGGCATCGTGGTCAAGAACGGTATCGTGCTGGTGGATTACATCAACCTCCTCCGCGAACGCGACATCCCCCTTTACGAGGCCATTGCACTGAGCGGACAGAGCCGTCTGCGTCCCGTCCTCATGACCGCCTTCACCACCATTCTCGGCATGATACCCATGGCAACCTCCAAGAGCGAGGGATCCGAGATGTGGACAACCATGGGTCTCGTCGTCATCGGTGGTCTCACCGTATCCACTTTTGTCACCCTTCTTGTGGTGCCCGTGCTCTACGGTGCTCTCAATCGCCGCGGCGACCACGAAAGACAGGAGAAAATACGCAAGAAATTCGTCTTCATGAAAATCAACTTAGATGAATAAACCAAAAGAAAACAGAACATGAAAAGCATACTCATTGTATTCAACCAAGCAAACACCGAGCGTGTCGAATACATGCTCGACTTCCTGTCCATCAGAGGATTCACCTTCTGGGAAAACGTGCAGGGTCGTGGCAACGTCAACGGCGACCCACACCGCGGCACCCACACATGGCCCGAAATGAACAACGCCGTCATGACTGTTGTCGACGACAACAAGGTGGAAGACCTACTCCTGGCCGTGCGCAAACTCGACAAACGCAACGAGGAAGTCGGCATTAGAGCATTTGTTTGGAATATTGAACAGATGGTATAAAAACGACTTTAGCTCCAAGGCGCATATAACAAACGAAGAAACAACACAATAGCCCCTCTCCTACCAATACTTGGAGAGGGGCTTTTCACTACATTTAGCTATGTCCCCTCCTAAAAATCACTTGCAGTGATTACTTAACACACACGAAAAAGGCTGTAATTTTGCAAACGTAAATCAGAGAGGAAAAACACATTTGTCATATAGCCATCTCTTTGGTTTTTAGGATTAATAATTGTATTGCCGTTCAGTTTGGACGGCTTTTATTTTCTATTTTAATGTACAATACAATCCCTGTGCTGGACAAGAATGGAGTGGACAAACAGAATATTTAAGCCAATAAACAATAAAAAAAACGAAGCGTCGTTACATTACCGGTATGCAAAAAGTCGTTATCTTTATCGTATCCCTATTCCTGAGTATGACACCCCTTGCAGCACAAGGGGATTCTGACAGTTTAAGCACTTCGGCACTACGGGAAAAGGGATTGAATGCTGAGAAACTGGGATTAACCGAGCTTGCGGAACAATATTACCGCCGAGTAATGCAAAATCCAGAGGGGGATCCAAGTGGGACAACCCAACAAAGGCTGGGTGTATTACTTGAACAAAAGGAGTATTACCCCGAAGCAGTAGAGTTGTTGCGCCAAAGCCAAACATCCGAAGCTATGGCACATCAGGCCTATTGCTTGCTGCAGATGAATCTGATAGACAGTGCCTCCCATTGTGCCGCCCGAGCCATTGAGGCCGACACCTCTTCGGCTCTGGCCATGACCATGATGGCCTATGTAGAGACAGAACGGGACCACCACATCAATGCCATAGCCTGGGCTAACAGAGCTTTGAAAGCCAACCCCAAGTTTGCTCAAGGGGAGAACGTGATGGGATATATCCAGTATCGCAAAGGAAACCACACAGAAGCCATGCGCCACTTTAAGAAAGCCATTCAACTTGACAGTACGCTGGCCAACGCCTACTACAATCTGGGTACACTTTACTGTATGCGCAATAGTCAAGAGATGGCAATAAAACTACTAAAGCAGGGCTTGCGATGCAATCCGCGCAACATACGTCTCTATACGGCACTGGCCCTTGCCTACCGAATGAAAGGGGATGCCCCAAAGGCTCTGGAATGTTACAACCAAATACTAGAATACGACAGCCTTCACACCCCCACCATAAATCGCATTGGAACACTATATTGCGAACAAGGACACTTTGAAAGAGCAATTGCCTTTCATCGCAGAGCCTTGAATATTCGTCCCAACGATGCAACGGCATATAAATACATTGGGAAAGCTTATATTGACTGGGGAAAATACGACAAAGCAATACAAAGCTTTATCCGCTCAACCAATATCAGCACCAGCGACCCCGAAACCTACATGTATTTAGCCGAATTATATGGAAAACAGAAGAAAGGAGAACGCAAGCAACAGTCTGCCTACCGCAAAGCCGCCCGTTTGGGAAACAAAGAGGCTCAAGCATGGCTGGTAAAAAGGGGAATAACGTGGTAAAACAGACCATTGGAATTGTGGATTGAAATATCAAAAACGCATTCTTTTTGTTTGAATGAAAAAAAAAGTGTTACTTTGCATTTTTATTCACTAATACAATAAATAATATATAATAACAGATTTTACGGACTATTAGCCATTTGCGGAGAACTCCGCAATAATGAAAACAAATAAAAACATAGAAATAAAAAATATTTTCATGAAGAATTTGGTAATTGTAGAGTCTCCAACCAAATCGAAGAAGATTGAAGAGTTTCTTGGTGCAGATTACACCGTAATGTCAAGCAATGGACACATCCGCGATTTGGCAAAAAAGGAGATGAGCATTGACATAGAAAACCATTATGAACCGGAATACCACATCACGGAGGAAAAACACAAACTAGTAGCAGACTTGAAGAAAGCCGTGAAGGAGGCAGATACCGTGTGGCTGGCGTCTGATGAAGACCGCGAGGGAGAGGCCATTGCCTGGCATTTGCAGGAGACACTGAAACTTGACCCTGCCACAACAAAACGCATTGTCTTTAATGAAATCACACAGAAAGCCATCCTTAACGCCATACAGAACCCCAGGGGCATTGACATGAACCTTGTGGATGCACAACAGGCTCGACGTGTGCTTGACCGTATTGTCGGTTATGAAATCAGCCCTATTCTGTGGTCGAAAATTAAGCCCGCTCTGAGTGCCGGACGAGTGCAGAGCGTAGCGGTGCGGCTAATTGTGGAGCGGGAAGAGGAGATAAAGAATTTTGTCAGTCAAAGTTACTTCCGTGTCACCGCCCAATTCCTTTCAGCTAACGGCCGTATACAAGTTCACGCAGAATTAAACCATCGTTTCCCCGGACAGGATGAGGCTGCTGATTTCATGAAAATCCTTCCTCAATGCAGCTATAAAGTGGAGTCAATCGACACCAAACCGGCAAGGCGTTCCCCCGCACCACCCTTCACCACCTCCACCCTTCAACAGGAGGCGAGCCGCAAATTGGGATTTAGCGTGGCACGCACCATGCAAATCGCCCAGCAGCTATATGAAAACGGTTTTATCACCTATATGCGTACAGACAGCGTAAACCTGAGTGATTTGGCTCTTGACATGACACGAGAAGAAATCCACGACATATATGGAGAGAATTATGTAAAAACCCGCCGTTATCAAACCAAAACCAAAGGAGCTCAAGAGGCACACGAGGCAATTCGTCCGACAGACATTAGTAAACACGTTATCACTGCCGACACAGCACAAAAACGTTTATATGAACTGATATGGAAGAGGACTATTGCTTCGCAGATGGCTGATGCCGAAATAGAGAAAACCACAGTGGACATAAGCATTACAGACAGCAATAGCACAAAAGACTTGGACAACAAATTCGTTTGCCAAGGTGAGCAAGTGCGTTTTGATGGCTTTCTGAAAGTGTATATGGAGTCAACTGACGACGATATAGAGTCGGATAACACGGAGCACAGTCATACCCTGCCCAAATTGGTAGAGGGAATGCCCCTTAGCATGGAAGTTGCCGAAGCGGCAGAACATCATACCCAACACCCCCCCCGATACACCGAAGCAAGCCTGGTGAAGAAACTGGAAGACTTGGGTATTGGTCGCCCATCGACTTATGCTCCTACCATCAGCACTATTTTGAAACGTGAATATGTGATTAAGGAAGACCGCGAAGGAGTGCCTGTTGAGTATACTGCCTTGATACTGAAAGGAGGCACCTTGAGTGTTGAGAAAAGAACAGAGAAAACAGGGGCGGAGAAGGGAAAACTATTTCCTACCGATATTGGATGTGTGGTGAATACATTCCTTATGGAACATTTCTCCGATATCATGGACTACAATTTCACAGCCACCGTTGAACACGATTTCGATGACATTGCCGAAGGAAAGAAAGAGTGGCGAAAAGTAATTGATAAGTTCTACATTCCTTTCCATAAGAATGTCCGTCTTACACAACAAAATAGCCAACGTACCAGCGGAAGCCGATTGGTGGGTGTGGATCCAGCTACTGGCAAAAATCTATACGCCAAGATAGGACGTTATGGCACACTGGTTCAACTCGGAGATACTTCCAGCGATGAAAAACCGAAATTTGCCAGCATGAAGAAAGGCCAGAGCATTGAGAGCATCACTTTGGAGGAAGCTCTTGCTCTCTTCAATCTTCCCCGCACATTAGGACAGTTCGAAGGTGAGGATGTTGTTGTCAACATAGGGAAATATGGTCCATACGTACGCCATGACGGACTCTTTTATTCTCTTTCCAAAAATGACGACCCCTACGAGATTACCCTTGAAAGGTGTATCGAAATAATCAAAATAAAACGTCAGATAGAAAGTGAGAAAGAACGCTACCGTGCCCAATTTCCACACTCCATCGGTCTCCACGATGGGTACATGATTAGTTCCAACATGGGACGCTATGGCCCTTATCTATCCTACAGAAGTGAGAACTTCCGCCTACCGAAGACCTTGGATCCTATTGATATAACTATTGAAGAGGCTTTGGAAGTCATTCTCAATGCAGAGCCGAAGAAACCCCGTGGTCGTAAAAAGAAAAGTGAGTGACCCTGAGTGTTGTCATAGTCAGCTACAATGTCAAGTATTTTCTTGACCAATGCCTGGAGTCGGTATTCCATTCCGACTTACAGCTATCAACTTCTGACGTTCTTTCCTTAGAAGTGTTTGTTGTTGACAATGCTTCTGTTGACGGTTCAGCCGACATGGTGAAAAGCCGATTTCCACAGGTACATTTAATTGCCAACGATGAGAATATAGGCTTTGCAGTAGCAAACAACCAGGCCTTGCGTATCTGCACTGGAGATTTTGTCCTACTATTGAACCCAGACACAATAGTGGAAAAGGACACATTTCGTAAGTGTGTGGACTTTTATGCCTCACATCCTACTTGCGGCGGATTGACAGTAAAAATGATTAACGGAGAGGGGAAATACTTGAAAGAAAGTAAACGAGGCTTCCCCACCCCGGCAGCATCATTTTATAAAATGAGTGGACTAATTAGATTATTCCCTCATTCGCGCCGTTTTGCAGCCTATTATATGGGGCATTTGGACGACAACGAGACCAATTCCATTGACATCTTACCAGGTGCTTACCTTATGCTCAGCCGCCCAGCCTTGGAAAAAGTCGGACTGCTCGATGAATCCTACTTCATGTACGGCGAGGATATAGATTTCTCATGGCGGATAAAGCTGGCAGGCTTTGATAATTATTATTATCCCGACACACGAATTATCCATTATAAGGGAGAAAGCACCAAACATGGCAGTATGAATTATGTATACACGTTCTACAATGCCATGTCGATTTTTGTAAACCACTATTTCTCGGGAAACAACGCCCGACTGTTCAATTTGTTGCTGAAAATAGCCATTTGGGTGCGTGCAGGACTAGCATGGACCAAACGGTTACTACAAGCCGCCGCCCTACCGTTGGCGGATTTTGTTGTGGCCTTTGCAGGCTTTGTGGGCATCAAATACTTTTGGTCATCCTATTGGGCCGAAAATGTTAATTACTATCCTCCCGAATACACATGGTTATTTATCCCATTCTACATATTGCTTCTGATGTTAGGCAGTTGGCTTTATGGGGGATATGAAAAACCTGTTCGTCTGGGGAGAATAGTGAAAGGCATGGCTGTTGGGTGTCTTCTGCTGTTGGTTTACTACTCCCTCTTGAGCGAAAAACTACGTTTTTCTCGCGCCCTATTGCTAATGGGTTGTGCTTGGACCTTGCTTTCGTCTCTAAGCATCCGGGCATTACTCAGCCTTTTTCATGTGTCTGGGTTCGACCTACGCCGGGAAAAACCTCAATGCTGCATTATCGTCGGGGGCGATGAAGAAACGACAAGGGTACGCCGACTTTACGAAAGCTTAGGCAAAGCACAACCGGTCATTCTTCCTCACAATACTCTCGATGCACGGAAACTGAACGATACAATCAATTACTACAAAGCCGATGAAGTGATTTTTTGTAGCAAAGATTTGTCCATTAGCCAGATTATCGATTTAATCTCACAACCAGGATACATATACGGAAGAAAAGGACAAGTCGATTTCAAAATCGTTCCCACCGACAGCGACTTTATCATTGGCAGCAATAGCATCAATTGTGCCGAAGACTTGTATACTGAAGAGCTAAAAACAATTGCCTCTCCCTTAAACCGTCGTAACAAAAGAATGTTGGACATTGCCACAGCACTCATACTGATTATCCTGAGTCCTATCCTTATTTGGTTCCAACATTTCAAAGAAAATTATTTTGTCCACTGCTGGCAAGTACTTATCGGCAAAAAGACATGGGTCGGCACTTCTAACGGTGCAACCCGCAAAGGAATATTCGGCCCCGAAGACGGTCTACCTCACAAAGCAAAGCCAATTAGTCCTGAAATAATTGAAAGACTCCAACTTCGCTATTTACGGAATTATAAACTGACAACCGACATCCAGATTATTCTCAAAAACATTCGCATTATTTAACCAAAAGACAACTCAATTGAAACGACTGATAACATTCACTATTATCTCATTGCTGCTGCTCCCGGCAACAGCACAACGCATCAATGCATACGTGACTGCTGGAACCATCACCTCCCAAGTGGAAGGAGACGAACTGAAAGGTTTTGCTCACTGGGGTTTCCATGGTGGCGTTGGGGCTTGGGTGAATTTAGATGAACGGGACTGCTGGGCCATGTCGCTTGAAACAGACTATTCTTGTCGCGGAATATTCAATAAACGATATAGTCATGAGAACTTATACAATATCGACATGAACCTCCACTATGTTGATATCCCATTGACTTTTTTCTTCCGCGACCCCTACGGTGGACTACGCATTGGGGCAGGGCTGGTATACAGTCGACTGGTATCCCAGCCTCATGGAACCATTGATTACCGTCCCAAATACTTCGTCCCCGACACAAGCAATATGGCATTTCTAAAAAACGACCTGGCCGCAGCCATCGAAGCCCGGTTCAACATCTGGCAGGGGTTACTGTTCAGCGCAAGATTCCAATACTCATTAATACCTGTGAAGAAAGACTGGCATTTTCAGTATGAAGGAAACGAATGGTCAAACAACTGCTACAACTCATCACTCATATTTCGTCTTATCTGGCAATTCGGCTATCAAGACAGCTTTTCTCACTCTAAAAGAACGAAAGATAGGAGACGCTAATGCATACACCCATGACAAAAAAAGCCCTCTTCCCTGGCTCCTTCGACCCTTTCACATCAGGACACGAAGCCATTGTGCGCCGTGCTCTTGCCCTCTTTGATGAGATTTACATTGCCATCGGTGTAAACACCGAAAAACAATACATGTTTTCTACTAATCAAAGGGAGAAAAAAATCCGGCAGTTCTTTCCTAACGACAATCGCATTCACATAATCCATTACAGCGACATGACAGTAGACCTTTGCCACCGACTGAATCTACATTTTATTGTCAGAGGAATCCGTAACGCAAAGGATTTGGAATACGAACAGACCATTGCTGCAGTCAACCACTCTCTTGACCCACAAATTGAGACTATCCTATTCATGGCAGACAATGAGCACAGAGACATCAGCAGCACCCTTGCTCGAGAACAATTGACCCACCCAAAACAATGACTGTCATGTCAGATTGACACCACCTTTCGACTATGGAATTGGACAGGAAAATAATTTACTTAAAAGGTGTAGGTCCACAAAAAGCCGACATCCTCGCCAAGGAGTTCGACATTCATACTTTTGGCGACCTGCTCTATTATTTTCCATTCCGAATGATTGACCGTTCCCACGTCAGCAAGGTGGCAGATTTTAACCCTGAAGAGCCCTATTTGGTCTTCCGTGGGCGTATCAACAACTTAACAACCGTCACTTCTGGCCGAACCACACGGCTTGAGGCTACATTCAATGACGGTACCGGGAACCTGACCCTGGTTTGGTTCCAAGGACATAAATGGATACGTGAAAACATTCGCTCCAACGTCACCTATAATGTCATGGGTAAGCCTACCTTGTATGGCAACATACTTCAACTTGTTCATCCAGACATCGAGCCTGTAACACCCGAGAGCGGACATATCACCCATCCTTTCATGCCCATCTACCACACTTCTGAAAAAGCAAAAAACCGCGGATTCACCACTCGCACCATAGCACGCTACACCGAAACTCTTCTCGGTCAACTGACCGCCAGCCTTCCCGAAACACTTCCTGCAACCATCTTGGTCAAACACCACCTTATGGGCAGAACCTCTGCCTTGCGCAATATGCACTACCCTGCAACCTTACAAGACTGGCAACAAGCCATCTTCCGCGTAAAATTCGAAGAATTATTCTTCCACCAACTCGAATACCAATTCAGCCGCACCAACCGTCGAAACCATTCTACTGGACTAATATTTGGAATCGTCGGCGACAGGTTCAATAATTTCTACAACCAAAATCTACCTTTCCCCCTCACCAATGCCCAGAAACGGGTAATAAAAGAAATACGCTCAGACATGCGCAGTGGACGACAGATGAACCGCCTGCTGCAAGGCGATGTCGGAAGCGGTAAAACCTTGGTGGCGCTTTTGACAATGCTCATTGCCCTCGACAACGGATTCCAAGCCTGCCTCATGGCTCCCACCGAAATACTGGCCTCACAGCACTATGCCAGTTTCAAAAAAATGCTCAACGGACTCAACATCAACGTCGAGCTTCTTGTCGGAGCACTTAAAGCCAAGCAAAAGAAAGATATCAAACAACGCCTAGAAGATGGAAATATTAACATCCTCATTGGTACCCATGCCTTGATTGAAGACAGTGTGAAATTTGCCCGTCTCGGGTATGTTGTCATTGATGAACAACACCGTTTCGGAGTGGAGCAACGTGCCAAACTATGGCAAAAAAGCACACCTCCTCCTCATATCCTGGTTATGACTGCCACTCCCATTCCACGAACCCTTGCCATGACACTCTACGCCGACCTCGACTGTTCCGTCATCGATGAACTTCCCCCTGGACGTCATCCTGTCTTGACTGTTCACGCCACCGATACCAAACGTGCCATGCTATTTAACTTCATGCGCCAACAAATAGCCCAAGGACGTCAAGTTTATGTCGTATATCCCCTTATCAACGAAAGCGAAAGCCTTGACATCAAAGACCTAATGGACGGCTACGAGAGCATCTCACGCAGTTTCCCTATGCCTCAATACCAACTCAGCATCGTCCATGGTCAAATGAGTGCTGAAGCAAAAGCCTACGAAATGGACCGCTTCAAACGCGGCGAAACCCACATCATGGTCTCCACCACCGTCATTGAAGTCGGTGTCGATGTCCCAAATGCCACCGTCATGGTCATCGAAAACGCCGAGCGTTTCGGTCTCAGCCAACTTCACCAACTACGAGGACGTGTAGGACGAGGGGGAGAACAGTCTTACTGCATCCTCATGACTAAAGATGACCTTAACCGCACCAGCAAACAACGCATACAAACCATGTGCAACACCAACGACGGCTTTGTAATTGCCGAAGCCGACCTCCGCCTACGCGGACCCGGCGACTTACAGGGTCTGCAGCAAAGCGGCATGCTTAATCTCAAAGTTGCCGACATTGTCGACGACGAACCACTTGTTCGCATCACTCGCGACGAAGTGTACTCCATTCTTGAACAAGACCCCGACCTCAACCTACCCGAAAACGCTCCCCTCAAGCACTATTTGATTAAAAATAATGACCCACATCAATGGGATAAAATCAGTTAATTCAAACATTATCATTCTATACTCAAATATATGACACTCAAAGCTCAACAAGGAGACACCCTCTCGTCAGGCAAACTCACGCTCTATGCCTTCGACGACCACGATACCCCCGTAGGGTGTGTTGAACTATACAATTACGACCCCATCAACCGCCGTGCAGCAGTAGGAATTGTCGTCTCCAACGAATACCGCCATAAAGGCCATGGAACCGCCATGGTTCAAACCCTTACAGACTTTTGCCGCCAAAACACTTCTCTTCACCAAATCTACGCCGACATTGCAGCAAACAACGCGCCAAGCCTGCACATCTTCCAACATGCCGGATACCAACATTGCGCCACTCTCCGCGACTGGGTTATCCGTTCCGACCGTTATATCGATACCCTCCGTTATCAACTCATCCTCAATTAATCCATCATCAATATGAAACGCCGACACATCATTCTCATCGCCATCGCCTCCATCTTACTCCTTATTATCGGAGGCGGACTCTTTCTGATGCGCGAACAAACCTTACACATCAGCCAACCCGTGCGCATCAACATCCCCGAAGGCACCACCTATCCTGCTCTTGTCGACTCCCTCGACAACCACGGCTGTATCCCCAACCACCCAGCTTTCCACACCCTTGCACGCATCCGTGGGCTGCAACACCGCATTAAACCCGGTAGCTATCTCCTGCAACCACACACACACATCTTCCGGGTAATTCAAAAAATATATTCCGGCAACCAAGACCCTGTCCGAATCACCATCAATAAACACCGCACTCCCCAACTCCTTTGCCAATTCCTTGGCTCTCGACTCACTCTTAACCCCGACACACTCCTCTCCCTTCTTCAATCCGACAAAATATGTTCCCGGTTCAACGAAACCCCTCAAACAATCATAGGTCTCTTCCTACAAAACACATACGAAGTCTATTGGACTGTCTCCCCCTATGCTCTTCTGGAACGCATGAAAAGAGAGTCCGATTTCTTCTGGAACAAGCGACAGAACCAACTCTCCTCACTCGGACTATCTCGCCAGCAGGTACTCACCATCGCCTCCATTGTAGAAGAAGAAACCAATGCTGAGGAAGAAAAAGCCGACATAGCCTCCGTCTACCTCAACCGCCTCCGCATAGGAATGCCGCTCCAAGCCGACCCGACAATCAAATTCGCCATCGGCGACTTCACCATCCGCCGCATCAAAGGCGACATGCTCAACACCGACAGTCCATACAACACCTACCGATATGCCGGGCTGCCCCCTGGACCCATCTGCATACCCTCCGTTTCCTCTATCGACGCAGTGCTCAAAAACAAAAAAACAGACTATCTTTTCTTCTGTGCAAAGGATGATTTCAGCGGAAGGCACGTTTTCGCAACCAACTCAAATGATCATTCCAAAAACGCAAAAAAGTTCCACAATGCTTTAAATAACAAAAAAATACACTAATCTCTCCTCTCCTCACATTTCAATCATGCAAAAAAAAATCAAAAATTTTCTTGATAATTACAAAAAAAGTAGTACTTTTGCAAATGGGTAAGTCTTATACGACCAGCTCCCATTGAATCCCCCAGGGTAGGAATACAGCAAGGGTGTTTGGTTGTAGCGGTGCGATATAAACAGCTTACCCTTTTTTTATGTGCCTATGTCAACAACAATAATATTAGCTTATCTGCTCATCATCTTGGGTGTCATCATATGGGCAGTCCTTATCCCAGGAGGCAAACATATCAGTCCCAAAATAACCTCCTACATCTCCATCTTCGGAGGGGCATTCCTCTTTGCCTCGTGTTTCATCAATCTCGTCCCCCACATCTTTCTCAACGACGACCCATTCCGTTTTGTCACCCCGGGCATCCATTTCAAAATTGCTGCCTCCATCATGGTTGGCTTCCTCATCCAGTTGCTCCTCGAGCAGCTGACACGTGGAGCCGAACACGGACACAACCACTGTCCCTGCTGTGAAGAGGAGACCGAAGCCCGTCAACACCATCACCCTCATCTCGCTCATGCCGGACACTGCCATACCGGAGCCAACCACCCAATCACGGGACTCATTATTGGGCTCTGCATCCACGCCTTCCTCGAAGGCATGCCTCTCGTTGACCTTGACGGCGACATCCATCAAGGACTCCTCTACGGCATCGTCCTCCACAACATTCCCATAGCCCTTGTTCTCGTCGGACTTTTCATCAACAACCGATACGGGTTCTGGCGTTCCTTCATACTCCTTGTCCTTTTCGCCGTCATGACACCTCTCGGCTCCCTTTGCAATATCTTCTTTCTACCTCCCAACGAACTCCTCCAAAGCCTTATAATGGGCGTTGTCGTGGGCATCCTGCTGCATGTTGCCGTCAACATTCTTTTCGACCACGATCACAACAACTTCACCATTCCCAAATTCCTTCTTATTCTTCTTGCCTTTGCCGCCGCATACTTCACACCAGGCTGTCCCGAAATATATCCAATATTCTAACCTCTTTCAAACTAAATAACAAAACAAATGACCACCACCGAAACCATCCGCGACCTACAGACCCGTACCGAAGCACTCCGCCGGTACCTCAATATCGACACCCTCTCAGCACAAATTGCCGAGGAGGAAAAGCAGACTGAAGCACCTGACTTCTGGAATGACCCCAAGGAAGCACAACGCATCATGAAGACCATCCAGTCGAAAAAAGCCTGGCTCAACGCCTTCCACGAAGTGGAAAGCAGCTGCGGCGATCTTACTGTCATGGGGGAATTCTTTGAAAGCGGCGATGCCACCGAACAGGAAGTCATTGACCAAATAGCCATCACCCAACCGCTTGTCGAAGCTCTTGAACTAAAAAACATGCTTCAAGGCGAAAGCGACCACTTCGACGCAGTCCTGTCCATCAACGCAGGTGCAGGTGGTGTCGAAGCACAAGACTGGGCCGAAATGCTCATGCGCATGTACACCCGCTACGCCGAAACCCACAACTACCGTGTCGCCATCTCTAATATCCTCGACGGTGAAGGAGCCGGCATCAAAAGTGTCACCATGCAGATTGAAGGCGACTATGCTTATGGCTATCTCAAAAGCGAAACCGGTGTCCATCGTCTCGTCCGCGTCAGTCCTTTCAATGCCCAGGGCAAACGCATGACATCCTTTGCCTCTGTCAGCGTCACTCCACTTGTCGACGACACTATCGAAGTAGTGGTTGACATGACACGCCTCAGCTGGGACACCTTCCGCAGCGGTGGTGCCGGTGGTCAGAACGTCAACAAAGTCGAAAGCGGGGTCAGACTTCGCTACCAATACAAAGACCCTTACACTGGCGAGGAAGAGGAAATACTCATCGAAAACACCGAGACCCGCGACCAACCCAAAAACAAAGAAAACGCCATGCGCCTGCTCCGCTCACAACTCTACGAGCGCGAACTGCGACACCGCATGGAAGAACAGGCCAAAATCAAAGCCAGCCAGAAGAAAATCGAGTGGGGTAGCCAAATACGCAGCTACGTCATGGACGACCGCCGTGTCAAAGACCACCGCACCAACTACCAAACAGGCGATGTCACCGGAGTAATGGACGGAAAAATCGACAACTTCATCAAAGCCTACCTCATGCAGTTCGGTGCCGACATCTAATCCGCCCTATCCTTTTTTCAAATAATGCCTTTTTCCATTCCTGACGAATAGCAACTTCGCTCGTTCAGGGGTATTTCTCCCATATTTCTCCCATATTTCTCCCATACGGGATGGGAGAAATATGGGAGAACTGACGGTGAAGGAACGGTGAAGGAGCGAAGGTAGGATGGTTAGAATTTACCATAGAACCCCACTTTGAGGTCGCGGAGACGGGAGGGGATATAGCCTTCCTTGCCTGTTGAGTCGCACGGAACGTTGAAGGTAACATGCGAACGGCGGGAGGCAAAGATGCCTACGCCCCCTTGAATGTTGGTGTAGGTGGAATGTTCCTGCGAGCCGAGGATGATGGGGTCCTGCGAGTTGATATAGGCATTGAGGTCTTCGTTGCAGACAGCGATGGTGATGTCAACGTTATTGACATTATAGAGGGTGTCGGTGTTGCCCTGAAGCTTGCGTTTGATGAAGGAGAAGAAATAGTCATCGGAAAAGGGTGTGAAAACCATGCGTCTGGCATTGTATGGATTTTGTGTCGCTTTGCCGGGGATGTCGAAGTGGAGCGTGTCATGGTTTTTCTCATAGTAGAAGGTGATGATGGGCTGATAGCGTCTTCCGCGCGGGAGGGTGTTCCACTCCAGTTTACCGCGGCAGCCAATGATGAAACCAAACTCATGACCTCTGACCCAGTTAGGATTGGTCAGGACATCCTCGACCGTGTCGCGAGAAGTAACTTTCTTGGGGAGGAACCCAATCATGGTGGTGAAAGCCGAAGCAAGGGTGTCGCCGGAAGGGTTGCGGAGGATGACAAGTTGGAAAACACAAGCGGTGTCCTCGATAAGACGCTGGCCTGGGACACAATAATAGATGGGTTGGGGGCCAGAGGGGAAATTGCCCTCGGGCTTACCCGGACGCTCGGTATAGGACAACTCCCAACGGTCGACGAGCTGATTGGTGGCGGTAAGGCTGTTGTAATAGCCTCTGACGCCTTTCCATGCCAGCAGGTGGACGGAAATGTCGCCAGGCAGGTAATAGTTGGAGTCGGCAATGGAAGAATAGTTGTAGAGATTGTCCTCGCCGAGATAGCAACGCTGCACACGGGCCCAGACGGTGTCCTCCTCGGGGTCGAGCACACAATAGACAGACGGAACGTCACGCCACGCGGCGTTGGGGCTGAAATCGACCTTGCATGACGAGAAGGCAAGCAAAAGGATGGCTGAAATGGGGAAAAGCTTTTTCATTGCAATGGTTTTGACAAAATTATTTTGATGACTTCGGCAGCCACGTGGCAACCGAAAAGTGGAGGCATGTAAGAGATGGTGCCGACAGTGGTGAGATGGTTGTCGGAGGGGTCTTCGACGATGGCTTGCCGGGAGACTTTTTCGGCAGAGAAGACCACACGGATGCCCGAAACCACGCCCATGCGGTGGAGGCGTTTGCGCACCATGGCAGCGAGACGGCAGGTGTGGCTGTCGGCTATGTCGGCGGAACGAACCTGCATGGGGTCAAGTTTGCCGCCGCTGCCCATACTGCTGACGGTGGGAAGCCCGAGGCTATGGGCATGATAGAGAAGGAAAACCTTGGGCGAGAGGGTGTCGATGCAATCGACCACACAGTCGAAAGGTGCAGACTGCAGCAACTGAATCATGCGGTCGTCGCGAAGAAACTCCTGCAGGGCAGTAACCTGACATTGAGGATTGATGTCGCGGAAACGGTCGCGAAAGAGGAGCGCCTTGGGTTGTCCCATGGTGGAGTGGAGCGCAATGAGCTGTCGGTTTATGTTGGTTGGGGATACCGTGTCGCCGTCAACAATAGTCATGCAGCCAATGCCGGCACGGCACAGTTGTTCGGCGGCGTAACCTCCCACCCCGCCAAGACCGACCACAAGGACATGTGCCGACTGGAGTCGTGCAACGCCCTCGGAGCCGAGGAGCAACTGGGTACGGGAGGAGATGTCGGCCATTATTTTGATATCACTTCTTCTATCTCTATTTCATCAATCATAATCCAAGGGTTGAGTCCTTTGGCACGATGCCAGTCAGGAATGTGTGCAATGGGTTTGGCAATCACCTGGACAAAACGGACTTGGTCGAGGTTGACAGGGATGGTGACCACTTGGAGTTGTGTGGTGTTCATTTCCTGGTCGGCAGGGTTGTAGGTGATGGTGGCGGGAATGGGGTCGCTGAACTCTTTGCCGTTGGAGGAGACCCGCACTTCGACTTGCGCTGGAGCGAAGACCCACGCGTCGGGGATATGGGCAAAGCGCAAAACGACATTGCCGAGGTGGATGCTTTTGCCGAGTTCGAGGTCGGCCTGCACATTGTGGCCTGAGAAGCCCAGCCAGCCATGGGACAGGTCGTTGACATCGCCCAACTCGCCGTCGTAGAGGGCGCGTGCGGCATTCTTGTTATAAGGAGTGTTGGGTTTATGGGCAAAATTACACGCTACAACGTAGTCGAAAGTGAACTGCTGTGTGGCCACAAATGAGGGGGATTCACCTTTCTTGAAGGCTCGGGCGCTGACAACAGTGCTGTTCTGAATGGTAATGGGTTTGGTATAGAGAGCAGATTTCTCGTTGGGGACGGAACCGTCGAGAGTGTAGCGTATCTCCACATTGGGTGTGGGGCATTTGATGGATATTTGCATAGGGCCGTCGAAACGGTCACGGCTCTTGGCAATGACAGGCATTTCGACAATGGAAGAGACCACTTGTGGGTAAACCACGCGACGGAAGTCCTGAGCATTGTATTCCATGCAGTCGAAGGGGCGCAGATGGAGGACGAAATGATATTTATGGTCCTTGACCAGCATGGCCTCGCTGAGGTTCATGTTGGCTGCGGCACCACCGACGCCGGTGTTGCGAAAATCGAGGGACAGGGTGTCGGAGGAGATGGAGAACTGGCAAAGAGAGTCGATAATGTCGACATAAAGACCCGAGAGACCGTTGCGGAGTGCAAGCCAACGCACCTCGGTATGGTTGCCGGAATGCTGTGGCTCATCGGGATAACGATATACTACATCGCCGACAGGCAGGGTTTGCTGGGCAATGCGGCCTGCTGAGCATCGGTCAGGATAGCTTTCGATATTCCGTCCGAACCATTCGACAGTGTCGAGTGCAGGGTTGAACGGTAATTGGAACCCCACACGGGCAATGGCTTTGACCAAGTCGGAAACGGAGATGTCGCTGGAGACAAGAAGGTCGCCAGAAGCAAGGACGAGGATTGTCTGCCTCACGTCGAAGAGGTTTTCGTCCTTGTCGCTGCCATAACGGAGGAGAACATCGATGCCCACCGTGCGTTCATCGACTTTGCGGACATTCGTGGCGAGGACATGACCGTTAAGTCGGTCAAGCCCATGACGAAGCCACTGACGGAGACCGTTGGGGTCTTGCCTGTCGTTGGGAGAAGGGGAACGCATGAAGTTAAGCTGCACAGGACGGGTAATCAACTCGGTACCCCGAAAAGATAGCGAGGCAATAACTCCGAGACTGTCGTTAAAACGGAGTGCGAAATTGTCGTTGGATATGATAATAAAGTGCGACGAATCGTGTTGGACGGTGAAGGGTTGGCAGTTGGACTGATTGAAAGGAGAAAGATTAGTATTGTCGGAAGGCAAGGGGAATTGGGCTGTGTAAAGCACTGTATTCTTCGGGATGGAAACAGTGTTGTTGCGTTGACGAAGAGTGAACTGAATAAAAAGTTCCTCGCCAGCGTAGAGGTTGAGTTTCGGTATTTTGAGTTTGATGTCTTTGCTTTCGCCGGGTTTGAGAGAAAGGGTTATGTCGCCGGCGATAATATTCGGCTTAAGGTTGGAACAAATGACATAGTCGAGCCTGTAATCGGCAAGGGTGCGGAAATCGCAAAGGTTGGTGATGTCGAACTCGGCAGCGTCGGCACTGACCGAAGTCAAATGCACATCGAAGGGGCGATAGAGGTGTTTCAGCTCTTCGAGATAGGGACGCCCGGAAAGGGAATGCCAAGCCATGCAGTTAAAGAATCCCCCCTGAATTCCGGCATGGTCGAGAACCATCTGCCACAGGGGATTCATGCCGCCAAAGGTGTTGCCCTCCATTCCACCATAGGAAAGCATGACAAGTGAACGCGACTGGGATTTGGCAAGGTATTGCCGCAAGAGGTCGGTATTGACCTGTAGCGGGGCAATGAGGTCGGTGTTTTCGGCATATTGAGCACCGGCATAAAGCACTGGCCGGGTGGGGTCGAGTTGGCGCAGGGTTTTATATGCCGTGGACATGCAGATGCCGTTGTCGCTGCTCTCGCCGAGCGACCATGCGATGATTGAAGTATGGTTTTTGTAGCGGTGGTAGAGGTTGTGCATCCTGTCGGCGAAGAGATCGGTATATTCATTGTCGGTGGCAACAACCTGACCTTGGAGTGAGACCGGGAAGAGATTCGCGTCGCAGATGACATAAAAGCCGAGCTCGTCGCAGAGTTCGTAAAACTTGGGGTCTTCAGGGATAACGCCTGCAGTGCGGATGGCATTGATGTTGTTGCATTTCATCTGCACCATCTCGGAACGAAGGGCTTTGGCTTCATCGTCGTTGAGCGTGCCAAAACCACCGAGGGTAATACCTTTGAGGGTGACAATACGACCGTTGACAGAAAGACCGTTACGATAGGATACTGAACGGAAACCGAAACGGGTGCCGACAATGTCCTGCAGTTGCATCTTCTCGTCAAAGAGCCGGACAACGGCAGTGTAGAGACGGGGCGTTTCGGCAGTCCACGGAAGGACATCTGGCAAAGAGGAAGAGATGGTGTGGGTAGACTCGTTGCGATTGTCGAAGAAACACCATTTGCCCAATTTGTCGACCTGTTGGCCTTTGGTATCCCAAATCTCGACCTCGAGAAAACATTTGCCTTTGCGTCGCTGGTTGTAAAGAAGTGCTTCGAGAGAATAACTGCCCGTAGAGGAGGCGGCATCGTAGTCGGCAAGAATCGTATAGTCCTGGACATTGAGAGCAGGTTTGAGGAGAATGGCACAGTCGCCGGTAAGAACATTGTCCGCGGCTTCGAGGAGAGCACCGTCGTCACCTTCGGTATAACGGAGGGTGAGGAGGTTGCTTTTGCCGAAACGGACAAGGTCTGTGATGTCGAATTCGGTCACCGCACCAGCATCGTGGCTGCATCCTACAAACTTGTTGTCGACATAGAGGCCATAGCCTGGAAACGCCTGAAAACGGAAAAAGAGACGATAACCCTTCCAGTCACGAGGGAACTCGTAGGTCTGGGAGTACTCGGCAACGCCGTTGCTCCAATCCACATCCCAGTCCTCCATGAGGGAGAGATAGTCGGGAGAGTTGTCGTAGCGAAGATGCTCAATGTCGTTTTCGTCTTCATAAGAAATGACATTGGCACGGGGAGCCATGCGCAAGTCGTCCATGCCCACTGGCTGTTGCGCCTGAGAAAGACCCAGACACAACAGCATACCTACGGACAGAATAAATCTCTTCATAACAGAATGCTTGACAGAAAGTCAAGTGCGTAATGTGTTGATTCTATTAATGCTTGATGTAATAATTGAACCCCACACCTGCTTTGATGTTTTGCAGGAGGAGCGGAGTGCCAATGCCGAGTTCGCCATCTTTGTAACGGTCGACACGGTTGAGATGGATGCCACGGTAGCCGACAAATGCACTGACAGCCATATTGCGGTTGATGGCATAGCGGATGCCTGCATCAAAGCCCCACATGGCACCACCTTTGGCGATTTTGATGGCATTATCACCACCACTGGTGGAACCCAGCGGAATGGAATAGCCAACATAGACAGAGGTGAACGGAGTGAGCTGGCTGCGGAGGAAGTGGCTACGAAGTTCAAAAAAGACGGGGAGTTGGTTAAACGCTCCCGTGGGGTCTTTCAAAAACTCAACGCCGATACCTACACCCGACTCTTTGCGGATTTGCCAGCCTCCCACGGCATAGAAGCCGTGGAAGGTAGCTTTATCCTCGTATTTCGTCTTGTTGATGTTGGTAGAGAAGTCGTAGCCAGCGACACCATAGAGACCATGCCAATAAGTCTCGATATGTTTTTGCTGGGCCTGAGCCGAGAAAAAGACGGCAACGGCTGCCAACAACAAAAATGCTTTTTTCATAGGATAAAAATGACTAAAAATGAATGAAAACTACTTCATCTCCTTGAGGTCTGGCGAGATGATGAGGGTGGCCTCGGTGGCTGCCTGCACTTGCTCGACAGTGAACTCGGGATTAATCTCGGTAAGGACGATACCCTTGGGGGTGATTTCCATGACACCCATCTCGGTGATAATCATGTTCACCTGACCTTTGGCGGTGAGAGGGAGCGTGCATTTCTTCAAAATCTTGGGGTTGCCCTTTGCGGTGTGTTCCATGGCGAGAATGACCTTTTTGGCACCTACAAGCAAATCCATAGCGCCGCCCATGCCGGGGGTTTTCTTGCCAGGAATCATCCAGTTGGCAAGGTCGCCCTGCTCGTCGACCTGCATGGCACCGAGGACGGAAACATTGACATGGCCGCCACGAATGATGCCGAAAGAGGTGGCACTGTCGAAGGTGCTGGCCTCATCGGTATAGGTGATGTAGCCACCGCCAGCGTTGATGAGCCAGGGGTCTTCTTTACCCTCTTCGGGGGTGGGACCCATACCAATCATACCGTTCTCGGACTGGAGGATGACATGTACCCCTTCGGGGAGGAAGTTGGGGATGAGGGTCGGAAGGCCGATACCGAGGTTGACGACATCGCCGTCTTTGAGCTCTTTGGCAGCACGACGGGCAATAAAGGGTTTAATTTGTTCTTTTTCCATAGTTATTATTATTTAATGTTATTTTTTCAATGATTTGATGCAGGGGTTATTTCATACCGCGCTTGACCATTTCCTGGGCAATGAAAGAAGCCTCATCGTCGGCGTAGGTGTTCATGCCGAAACCGGCATCATAACCCAGTTCTTTGGCGAGTTCATGGCTGATGCGGGGGCCACCGCAGATGAGGATAATCTTGTCGCGGAGACCTTCGGCTTCGAGCATCTCGACCAATTCGGTGAGGTTTTTGATATGGATGTCTTTCTGGGTGACGGTCTGGGAGACGATAAGAGCATCGGCGTGGAGTTCAATACCTTTGGCAATGAAGTCCTCATTGGGTACTTGGCTGCCAAGGTTGTAGGCGTCAATCATGTCGTAGCGTTCAAGCCCATAGTGGCCTGCATAGCCTTTCATGTTCATGATGGCATCGATGCCGACAGTGTGGGCATCGGTTCCGGTGCTGGCACCGACGATGACAATTTTGCGGCCAATGTGTTCACGAATATACTCGTCGCACTCGTGCATGTCCATGGTTGTGGACTCAACCTTGGGGACATGAATGGTGGAATAGTCGACGGTATGGGTGCAGCTGCCGTAGCAGTTGAAGAAGGTGAAACCTTCGGTCAATTCTTTGCTGTAAACGACCAGAGGGTTTTCGAAACCCATCTTCTTCATCAGCTGTTTAGCAGCCTCGATGGCCTCGTCGCCGGCAGGGACGGGGAGTGTGAAACTCAACTGGGTTTTACCATCGTTCATGGTATCGCCATAGGGTTTTATCTTGGTGAGGTCAAGGGTTTTGTCGTAATCCTTTGCCTCCATTGAATACAATCCTTCACTCATGGTATTGCGTTTTTGATGGGTTTTACTTCTTGCCTTTCATAATATCGATAAACGGGTTGAAATAGTTGTCCGCCTTGAGCGTGACACCGTCGAGACCTTTACCTCCGTTCTTGGGACGTTTGACGTTGGCAAAGATGCCCTTTTCGAGAGCGGAGAAGAGTCCTTCGCTCTCCATGGCCTCGAGGAGTTTGGTGGCATCGTCAAGCACCTTCTTTGCACGGTTGCGAACAATACCGTTTTCTTTGAATTCCACTTCCTCGCCAATATCCTTCATGTTGTTAAAGATGTATTTGGCGTTCTCGATGGAGAGATAGCGGTCGCTCATAAAGGGGGTATGGATGGCTTCGGTAGGCATGCCGAGGAGTTGCAGCCCCTGATGAGTCCACTGTCCAATGATGTTGAAGAGAGCGTCCTGAATATGGCCACGGAAAATGTTTCCGGTCATGAACTTGGTGGGAGGCATGTATTTGAGCGGTGCTTTGGGGAAGATTTCGCGCAGCATCTGAGCCTGTGCCAACTCGTAGAGGAAACCATTCTCCAACATGGGATCCATTTCGAAAGCATGACCAAGACCCTGCTGCTCTTCGGGAAGACCTGCCAAGAGGGCCAACTGCTCGTTGATGAAGTCGGAAGCCAAAACGGTGTGAGCCTCTTCGTAAGCATCGGCAGTGGTGAGGTAGTTGTCTTCACCTGTGTTGATGATAACACCAGCAAAGCCGTTGATGATACGGCTGAAATACTGGTCAATCAAAGTACGCTGCATGTTAATATCGCGGAAGAGGATGCCGTAAAGAGCATCGTTGAGCATCACATCAAGTCCTTCGAGTGCACCCATAGCCGCAATTTCGGGCATACAGAGACCGGAACAATAATTGCAGAGACGGATATAGCGTCCTACCTCCTCACCAACTTCGTCGAGGGCTTTACGCATGATGCGGAAATTCTCCTGAGTGGCAAAAGTACCGCCAAAGCCTTCGGTGGTGGCGCCATAGGGGACATAGTCGAGAAGGCTTTGTCCCGTGGTGCGGATGACGGCGATAATATCGGCACCCTGTCGAGCACCGGCCTGAGCCTGGACAACGTCCTCGTAGATATTACCTGTGGCGACAATGATGTAGAGATAAGGTTTGCTGCCTTCACCAATGGTGGCGATATACTCTTCCCTACGTTGACGACGGCCGCGGATGCGGGCAATGTTGGCATCGATAAAAGGTTGCAAAGCACCTTTGATCTCCTCAGCGCTTTGTACCGGCAACCGTGTAATGTCCAATTTACCGTCGCATATTGCTTCGGCAATTTCCTGAGGAGTTTTGCCGGTTTCAAGGACAGCATTGCCCATGAAGAAACACACTCCCTGCCCCAAAAGGCCTTTGCTTTTCAACTCGTCCACCACGACATTGGGCAGGGGGACCTCGTTGGCATCGATGCCGTCGATACCAAGAAGACGACAAATAGTACGTTCGACCGCAACTGTGGTATAATTGCCCACAAAATCCTGCACTTGGTTGGCAATTTTACGTGCCACACCCCGTGCATGTTCGACTTTTTCAAAATCAAGTCCTACTTTACTTTGTTGCATAAATGTCTAATTTCAATTACTAAATCATTATTATTCAACCATTAATACGCACCACCTACGTCTTTGTCAGATGTCGGGAATGCCTATTTTCAGACTTGCAAAGTTAATGATTTTTTTACAATTAGAGACATTTTCCGAATAAAAAAATATTCTTCAAAGTCTAAAGGACTGAATTTCGATGCAATATAGGTAATATCAGGATGACAAAACTACGTGGTAAGAGAAATAGACGAACACAACAAAACACAGTCGGAGACTCGACTTTTGAGCACTGAGGAAAAAGACAGAAAAAACATCAAAAAAGAATCAATCCTATCCCCCGCTCTACCGCCACTTGTTTAAAATCAAAGAGGGAAACAGAACAAATAATGGTTCTCTTTTTGACATACTTTGTAGGCATGAGCAAACCCACATCACTATTTTTTATTGGGCGCCGATGTTTGACTTGTATCTTTAGCCCCATTGGACGAAGCGGATTGACTGGATTTGTCCTTCTTCACTTGGCGTCGGGGCATCTTGATGTCCTTAAGGCTATGTTTGGGATGGAATTTGTCAAGGTCTACATCACCAGCTATGCCCGGTATCCGCCCGACAGTGCTATACTGCCATAAGGTGTATCGGATTTCGGGTTTTCCCTCATACTTGGCAACAAAAATATGATATTTAGCATAACGTTTTGTGGCAAAATGCTCATTATACACCTTCTCGCTGGTGTAAATGATAGGCCTGGCTCCATACTCCTGTTCCATCAACTCCAGCAATTTATTCACACGCTGCATGTTGAGACGACCGCTATGGTGGCCTTCTATGTCAAGAACAGGAACAAGGTCTTGCTTTTTCTTGACAACAAGTGATTTAAAATTGGCAAATTGTTGATAGGCCGTAGTCTTACTGCTGTAAACATGATAACTTCCCACAAGAATGCCCGCTTTACGTGCCGCCGCTAAGTTGGTTTTGTAGTAGCCGTCGCGTATTGAAGCGCCCTCAGTGGCACGGATATACACAAACTTAACCTTTTTGCTTTTGGCCACTTTTGACCAATTTACTTTGCCTTGATATTTTGACACATCAATACCTTGCGCCCATGTAGCAGAGGAATGAAGCAACACAAGCGCAAAGAAAAAAACAAGTGTCCTGAAATGGAGTGGGCTAAAGAGCAATTTCATCGCCCGAAGCATTGAGGAACTTATAACTCAGAAGTCCATAGGACTCGGAAGGCCTGACTTTAAGACGAACTCTGTACTTGTACATCCATTTCAGGCGAATACTTAACAAACCTTTGGTAAGATAGGCATAAACATAGGGATGGACAATAATGGTGAGTTGCTTTTCATTTTGAGAAGAACAGAGGTAACGCAAGTTCGATTCAATTTCATCCACAACCACAAGACTTGATTTGATGGTGCCCGTGCCATCACAGAAAGGACATTTTTCTTGAACGTCCACTTCAATGGCAGGACGGACTCGCTGACGCGTGATTTGCATCAAACCGAATTTGCTGAGAGGCAAGATTGTGTGACGAGCCTTATCCCTTGACATCTCAGCACACATCACCTCATACAGTTTCTTTCGGTTATCGGTTTTCTGCATATCAATAAAATCGACTATGACGATGCCTCCCATATCACGGAGACGCAACTGACGCGCAATCTCTTTTGCCGACTCTATATTGACCTGCAAGGCCGTGTCCTCTTGCCCTGCACCGGCCTTAATATGGTTGCCGCTATTGACATCAATGACATGCATGGCTTCGGTGTGCTCGATATAAAGATACACTCCCGACCGAATGGTTACTATTCGCCCAAAAGCTTTGCGGATATCACGCGAAACACCGAACTGTTCAAAGATAGGTGTTTCCAGTTTATAATACTTTACTATATCCGCTTTCTCGGGTGCCACAGAACCGATATAATTACGCACCTCGTTATATACCGACTCATTATTGACATAGATGGTGTTGAAGTCATCGGTAAGCACGTCTCGAAGCAAGGCGGACGTGGTACTGAGTTCTGAAAGAACTTTCTGTGGACCAGTAATATGTTTTAGACTTTCTGTGAGGCTTGTCCATTGAGCCATCAACTGCCTAAGGTCCGCATCAAGTTCCGCCACATCCTTGCCTTCTGCAATGGTACGAACAATGACCCCGAAATTGGCAGGCTTAATGCTTTGCATCAAACGGCGCAAACGTCCACGTTCTTCACTCCCCTTTATTTTCTGGGAGATTGATATACGGTTAATAAATGGGTTGAGAACTAAATATCTACCTGCAAACGAAAGGTCACCGGACAGTTTAGGACCTTTAGTGGATATCGGTTCTTTTGCCACCTGGCCAAGGATTAGTTGCCCTACCTTGAGTACATTTGACAGGTTCCCGACCTTGTCGAGTAAAGGTTCTATTTTAAAATTGTTAAGAGTGCGTACTGACGAGTCGCCGTTCATGGCCAGTTTCATGTATTTGGCCAATGAATTGTAGTTGGCACCAAGATCAAGATAGTGTACGAATCCATCCTTGTCCTCTCCGACATCAATGAATGCTGCATTCAATCCTGGCATTATCTTCCTCACCTTCCCAACAAAAATATCACCAACATGGATTTTATTGCCGGTTTTGTCTTTATGAAGCTCCACCAACTGCTTGTCTTCAAGCAGTGCGAGCTGGATTTCACTATCAGTGGCAGATACTATTAGTTCTTTGTTCATTCTTTTAAAAGTAAAAACAAATTACACAACCCGGCGATAATCACCGTTGTGTAATTTGTTTTAGATGTTAGATTGGTTTTTAGACTGGAAGCAGCAATTACTACTTCTTCTTATGTCTATTCTTGCGCAAACGTTTTTTACGCTTATGAGTAGACATCTTGTGTCTTTTGTGTTTTTTTCCGTTAGGCATTGTATAACAAATTAAAAATTATTTTACACTCTTTTTCACGTCGTTGACGAAAGTCTTTGCAGGCTTGAACGAAGGAATATTGTGAGCGGGGATGATGATGGTAGTATTCTTGGAGATGTTACGACCTGTCTTCTCAGCACGCTTTTTGATGATGAAGCTACCAAAACCACGGAGGTAGACATTCTCTCCTTCAGCGAGAGACTCTTTCACAACATTCATAAACTCTTCGACGGTGGCCTGGATGGCGACCTTTTCGATTCCGGTTTTTTGTGCAATCTGTGCAACAATTTCTGCCTTTGTCATATTATATTTCTTTGAGATTAATTATTCATTTTTACCCTTCCCTTGAAGAGCGAAACGGATTGCAAAAGTACCAAAAATAATTGATATACAAAAGTTTTTTTTCAACTCAAGTGGCCAAAAATACGCCAATAATTCACAAGACTTTTATTTACAACATCTTACATTTGGAGTTTTTTTTATTTTTTTTCAGTAATAAACTGAAAGATAAGACCTCATACTATGATTTAGAAGGCTGTTTTGACCCTTTTTGAATGAAGTAAACCACAAAGAGAGCAACGGCTGCAAGCGTACACATAACCACAACTGACCACGTCATCTGCAATGGCTCGGAAGGAGAGGCTGTAAGCACTCCTTTGTGATAAAAAAGATATAGCAACACAACAACTGCATTATTGAAAAAATGGGCACAAATGTTCACCAGTATCGACCCGGATAAGACAAAGAAATATCCCAATAGCAAGCCCAACACAAAACGGGGAACCAAACCATAAATATCGCCATGCGCTACCGAGAAAATCAATGCTGTAATTATCACTGCCAGGTGTCGGTTACCCACCCAGCATTGGAAAATCTGCTGGAGCGCACCACGAAAGAACAACTCTTCACAAATAGCAGGAACCAAGGCAATGACCAACAATTGCAACACAACATCTCCAAAAGAGGAAAGCGAAAGAAGTTGCTCCATTATCTGTTTCGACTGATTTGACAACCCTCGAGACAAATCATCAAGACTCCCCAACTTCCAATTCTCATTCCAATAGGTTATCCAGTCATTCACAGGCACAAGCAATAGTAATATCACTATAGCCACAAACGACAGCCCCCAAAATTTGCCCTGCAAGTTAGCCATGAAATAGTTTTTAGGACTACCTTGGAACAAAAAGGCAAATAGCAGAGCAGGGACAAAAAACATTAACAACTGTGCACCTGCTTGCACCAATAGTTGCATTCTTATTGAGGAATCGTCTTTCCCGCCAACCGGGAAAAGGCTTTGTATAGCCCCTGCCGCTATCAATCCTACAACAAAAAGAAAAAAAAGCCCCATAAGCTGGACAAAGGGCTTTGAGTCTTTAAAAAAAACAGAGATATTCTTCATTATTTGAAGATTTTGTGACCCCGGCGGGATTCAAACCCACGACTTTCGGAACCGGAATCCGACGTTCTATTCAGCTGAACTACGGGGCCTCTTTCTTTAATTTCGTCTCAAATAACTATCATTTGCATTTATTATTGTGTGGAAATAGTTTTTTTTCTTTTTTCCACCCACTACCTCATAATAATCATTGTTGAGCAGGATAATGCAAATTTTCATATTTTATCTGCTCTAACACTTCATGCAGATACTTTTCCGACTCCCATTTAGCCATAGGCAAGTCATGTAGTAGATAGTTGCCACAATCTTTAGGTGCCACCCCGGGCACTTCACCTTCGTATGAAGCAATAAAGCTGAACGTCTCCTTCATCAAATCAACAATATCTTCAGATTGTAAATCACTACGCATCAACAAATAATTCCCTGTAAGACAGCCCATCGGGCCCCAATAAACAATCTTGTTTGCCCACTGGGGGTTATTCCGCAGATACGTCGCAGCAAGATGTTCTATCGTGTGGATAGCGCCCTGTCCAAGAACCGGCTCGCGATTAGGCTCTTTCATTCTAATGTCAAAAGTAGTGACCACATCACCGCCTATCTGATCTTTGCGCGACACATAAATACCCCGCAGCAAATGTATATGGTCAATCGTAAAACTTGGTATCGTCTTCATTGTATTACTCTAATTATTAAATTTTTTCAGGCAATCGTGCAAGGAAATGCTGTATAAAGTCAAACGACCTCTCACCCATCGAGGCAAGAAAATCCTCCCATTGCATCTGGTGATTGTCAGTATTACCCGGTGTATCACTGATTACCCTAATACTCAAAAAAGGCATATTCAGCAGGAAACAAGTGTGAGCTATCGCTGCAGACTCCATCTCACAAGCCAATGCATCCGGAAAATTGGATTTGATTCTCTGCAGTTCTTCCTTATCGGTAATAAACTGGTCTCCCGTGCAAATCAGTCCCTCCTTCACTACTTTGTCTCCCGTACTTGCATATTTCAAAAGCATTGGGTTGGCATCAAAGCGAGCAGGAAGTCCCTGTACCTGTCCATAGACATTTCCCATTCCACACCAAACATCATGATATACCGTTTGACTTCCAACCACAACATCCATCACATCAAGCCCGGCATCAATTCCTCCCGCAAGGCCCGTGCTGACAATGCAATCCGGATGGTGTTCCTGAACAAGGCGTAGCGTACCGATAGCAGCATTCACTTTCCCTATGCCACACTGCCACAATACTACCTCATTGCCGCCCACCTTACCCTCGGGCTTACCCCCCAGTACATCGAGCATCTTCCGATACTCAATATCCATGGCAATAATTATTCCTATTTTCATTTTAATTATTATTCAAAACTTATCCTATTGAATATGTGAACATTTCCCACACTCCTTCTCCTCAAACGAGGATGCAAAGATAAGATTTTTTTCTTAATAAATAATTTTTCCACCCATACGACGTTATAGCAAAATACAGTATCACTAACATGAAACGTCGTTTTCTTATACTCCTTTCCACCATTTTCGCCCTTGCCGCTATCGGACTTGTCATCATTCAAATCTCTCAGACTAAGCGGTCCGCCAAAATGAGTGACAACCTATTCAACATCAGTGTCAACAATGCCATTGACGAAGTCTTCAACCAATTGGATCAAATGAAAGTTGAAGACTACATTTCGGAAAAAGAGCGCTACCGGATTATCCGATACCGCCGCATTGACGACATGAACGAAAAAATGCAAGACATCATCCGCGACAACAGCGAACTGTTCTACGATGAACATCGCGTATCTTTCGGAGTGTCGTCGCAAGACAGTGCCTTTGCGCTCCCCAATGCACGGCTTACACAGGCAGAAGAATACACTCTCACACAATACAACACCATGCTTAACGCCCGAAACCGTATGATGTCCGGTTTAGGGACCACCCAGTCAAACAAATCCAATCCTTTGGACATCAACAACGTCATCGACGCCTCAAAATTCAACTTTCCATTACTCGACTCTCTCATCCGCGAAGAACTCATCATCAACGGTGTGGACATCAACCCCTACATCGGGGTATTGAAAACCGATGTCGACACCCTCATATACTGCAGCAAGGACGCCAACCCCAACGACCTCCGCAACTCAGCTTTCAAATACACCTTCCACGCCCATGGCATCACCCCCGACGAAAGCCTTTACGTCGTCCTTTCTTTCCCGCCCTCGCCCATCATCCTCAGCAGCGACACCAACCTCTACACCATCATCAGCATCTGCATGATTGTTCTCATCTCTGCACTCTTTGTCTTCTCCATCCGTACCATCCTGGCACAGCACAAACTCGATGAAATGAAGACCGACTTCATCAACAACATGACCCACGAAATCAAGACTCCCCTCGCCACCATCGGTCTCGCCTGCGAGATGCTCAAAGACGAAACCGTCACCAGCGACCTCGCCACCCGACGCAATTTCGTCAACATCATCAGCGACGAAAACCGCCGAATGCGTGTCCTCATCGAAACTCTTTTGCAGAGTGCCAAGATGTCGGGCAAGAAATTCTCCATCTCCCCTAAAGAAATTGACCTGAACAGCATCGTTCAAGAATCCGTCCAAAGTTTTCTCATCACCATTGAAAACCGCCACGGCTCCCTCTCCACCGACCTCAACCCCATCAACGGCATACTCTTCGCCGACGAGCTCCACATCTCCAACATGATGCACAACCTCATCGACAACGCCATCAAATACTCCGTCGAGCCTCCCCAAATCCACATCTCCACCCACACGGAAGAGGGCGCCGCGGTCATACGCATTACCGACCACGGCATTGGCATCTCAAAGGATGACCAAAAACATGTCTTTGAAAAATTTTACCGTGTCTCCACCGGCAACGTCCACAACGTAAAAGGATTTGGCATCGGCCTAAACTATGTCTCCCAAGTCGTAGCCCTCCACAAAGGCAAAATCTCCCTCACCAGCGAACTCGGACAAGGCTCCACCTTCACCATATCACTCCCGCTCGAATAACACACCCTCACTCAAAAGCAATCGGTCATCAGTTGGCTACTATTTCGCGCCCGCCGATGACCGACAGCAATTATTATCCCAAATAACCGATTAAGGTTGGTCGTAAGGTCGCTAATGGGGTATCGTTTCGTCATCAGTTGCCTTGTACTTCTCTATTCATTGGATATAGAAGTAATATATATGTGATATATATGTAACGAAAGAACTAATGACTAATTTGTGATTATCAATCGAATGTCTACTTCGCAGTCTCCACTGTCACCAAACGGACAGAGCAACCTTCTGATGGATGTGTAGAATTTACTGAAAAGAATCTTGTTTGATCGAAACTCATGTTATATGATAATATATCTCCATCTCTCGTGACAGACCAATACCTACCTTCTGCACCCACACTGTAAACATTCGTACCGTTACGATAACCTGCTGCAGGCAAGAATACCGCTCCCGAGGCTTCCATCTGCTGCCATTCTGCGGCAGAGAAAACATTCTGGCTCCAACTTGTTCCGAATCCACTTCTGAAATCACGATCCAAAGGCATCGTCCAACCGTCCGGCAAAATGATTACACCGTTTACACCGGCAACGACAGCCTCGCCATACTTATTCTGGGCATCGACCCTACTTCTGAACAGGTAATTCCACTCAGACTTTGTCAAAGTGCGCCATATCCCAGGATTGTTCCCCCCATTCTCAATGGCATTATATACACCCCAGTCCGCATTAGCATTTGTCCCTGTCATATCATTAGTAAAATAATCAGAAGCATCATAGCTTGTAGCATAGGGTTTATAACTCACACAACCACTGTTCCATCCACTGGTGGCACGCCCAAACAGATCTATCCACCCCGTGTTATTCTCCCCAATATTCGCATTATCACTCCCGACATAATCATACTGATGGTCGGCAAAACGCCATGTACCATAGGCGATGCCGCCTGCAACAGCATGTTGTCCGGCATTAGAGTATTGCAGGTTCCCTTTCGAGAAATGCACCTTTCGGCCTTCTGCCACAGAAAATTCCCCAGGGAGAATACCCATCGATATAGGATCGACATACCCCTGTTCCAACTCTTCCACCGTAAGGCTGACCGTGGCAATGCTGTTGGCAAGCAGTGCCACATCCCGCTTTTCAAACGTGGCATACCTGCCGTTGTCGGCATAAAGCCTTATTGTCACATCGTTCCTGTCGAATTTTGGTGCAATAATATAGTATACGTAAGTGTTACGCGGACCCTGGCTAATCTCGGGGGCCTCCGATACCGGGAATGCCAACGACACACTGTGTTTTGCATTCTCGTTCATTGTAACCTCGTCGTTCTCGCCTCCTTCTATTCTTGCCGTACCTTCACCGCTGAGGAATGCCACGGTTGCATCCACTCCGATACTGTCCAATCTGAAGGGAGCATCCATCCGGCTGCTGATAACCACTTTTATCAGCGAACAAAGATTACGGAATGTAAGCGATGTCGATGTCGAAAAAGCTCCCATAGGCACTTTCACCATCTGGTCTATTCCGTCAAACTCATAGGTCTGAACCCTCGGCAACTCAATGGCAATATTTCCTCCTTCAGTAATATCGGCATCCACATTCGCCAGCAGATTCGAAGGATACAAAGCACGGTACCCCTCATTGGCATCGACATCGGTTATCTGAGCCGACGATCCCAAAGCCGCACTGGTAGTGCAAGTCTGGTTGTTAATTCGCAACAAATCCCCGTTATGCCAACAGGGCGTTGCTTTGTCAATATACACTTTGGCATTTCTGCTGCTTTCTATTGTGGCTCCCAGGGTCACCTTACCCTGTTCCTTCTTACAGCCGGCCATCGTCATCATTACGGCTGTCAGAAGACCAACCATTACTATCGTATGTATTCTTTTCATTTTTTATTTATTTTAATTTCAATTTTATTTACCAGTCATACGTTTCAAATGTCGTGGTTTTACTTCCCCCCTCGTCATGCCACTCTTGCGTAGCGAACTGTGTAGTCCCGCTTCCCGGCATGTCATCATCCCAGGTATCTGTTTCAAACTTTTCCGTAGATGCACCGAATCCTCCCTCCACCACGAAACTTACAGCTTGAATAATGGGAGGGCTGTAAACCTCCTTCTCCTTCCGTTTCATATATTATACTATTATTATACTATAAATAATTAGCTATTCAGCTATACAACAACATACTACAAACAATGTTCATCCCTTTTCCACCACGAAAACGACATGCAAAATTACAAAGTTTTATCCATATAACAGAAAAAAATCCGCTTTATCCCCTATTTCCACCCCTATTGTCTCACCCAAAAACCTATTTCCCTCTTGTCTGTCATCAAACCATCCCCCTCCTAAAGACAATCATACGTGCAGACAAAAATGCACGTCGATTGTCACATTAGTCACTACATCCTATTCACAATCCCGTGCCAGACGTACCGACTGTCCAAAGAAACGTCTGTCATCCTCTGCGCTGTCCAATGTGTCGTCCGAAAAAAACACCACATGTGCGCAACACTCATCCCACGGGGTTGATGTCCAGTACATCCCCTCGCAGCCTTCCGCATATACCACTTCACCCCAGCGGAACCCACCGGCAGGCAGAAACAACGCTCCCTCTTTTTCCATCTGACTCCATTGCAATTCCGAATACCTGTTTCCATCCCATCCGTTATTACCGGCACGGAACATACATCCCTCCGGCATTCTCCAACTGTCAGGCAATACCAACAACCCATGCACATTGTTCACCGTACCCGCACCCCATTTGCCGGCTGCGTCATCCCTCTCAAAAAGCAAATACCTCCACTCCTCTATACTCAATGTCCGCCAGCCGCCCTCAAAATTCTTTCCCCAATCGTAGTACACAGCGTAGCAATTCAAATCCTCAGTAGTGTCGTAAGCATGGTTTCCTGTTCCCCAGCCGAACAGCCCTCCATATTCCCACTGATGCTCTACAAAATCATGTCCACCCGTTGCCAGATTACCCGGCGCAAACACGACCTTCCTGTTCTCACACACCGAGAATGTACCCTTCTCCTCTCTATCCTGCACCTTGTTCTCGCACCCTCCAGCCATCAGCAATAGCATGGACCACATCAGCAATAAAAAGCAATTTCTCATGTGTAAATATGTTTTTCGAAAACAATTAGTTTTCCGCAAAGACCTCCTCTATGCGTTCCACCACATCCATCGGCTCTATCCCGTTCATGCAGGGGTAATCCCCTTTACTACAAGGCTTGTTGCCATACTTCGAACAAGGGCGGCAGTCCATATCCTTTTGAACCGCCCACGACGGATTCTGTCTCCAACCATAGAAACCTCTGCATGGATGCGTGGCACCCCATACGCTCACCACCGGCACTCCCATACAGGAAGCAAAGTGCATATTAGCCGAATCCATACTCACCATCACGTCCAACGAGGCAATCCGGTCCAATTCCTCTTCAAAGCCAAACCTTCCCGCAAGCGATTCCACTCTCTCATATTTCCCCGCCCACGACTCCAACTCCGATGCCTCTGCCGCACTGCCAAACAAAAGCACTCGATACCCTCTCGCCGAAAGCATCTCCACCACGCTCTCCATCTTCTCTAATGGCCATATCTTCCCTTTATGTTGGGCAAAAGGAGCCACCCCTACAATCCTGTCTTCCCCGTCGGCATGTTTGACCGACCAATAATTACCTATTGTAACATTCCCTTTCAGTCCGCACTGGTCAAACACTCGGTCATATCGCCTCCATGTTGCCATCCCGCGCGAGTCACGCTTTCTAATACTATGCACCCTCACCCCATGCAGCCTGAACAGCCAGTCCAATCCTATTGTACGCAACACACGATGCATGTCTGCCACCATGTCGGGTTTCAAAGCCGACAACTGTCTGTACAAATCCTTTGGCTTTTGCCTGCGTTCTGTGGGGATATATTGTACATTCGCCATGCCACGGAACAACGGTGCCAACCGTGGCGGCCCAGCCATCAAAAACAACACTTGTGGGTTTGCCTCAGCCCGCTGCCTCAATACTGGTTCCAATATGGCAACGTCTCCCAGTGCCGACAGCCGGACAACCAGCACCCGTTTGCTATACTCCTGCCCGCTCACTTCTTATTGTAAAGCATCGGATTCAACGACGGGTCGTTGTACATCTTCATCTGCCTGTACAGCTTCATCTTCTTTTGTCCTGTGGACAACTCCTTCAGCAAATCGTCGATAGCCTGCATCAAATCCGCCTTCTGCTCCAATAATGTTTTGTATTTGGCCTCACAACGTTCATGTTGTTCTGCACTCACATCCTTTCGTGCCACCTCGATACCGAAATGGTAAATCTTCAGTGCCAGAATCGACAGCCTGTCGATAGCCCATGCAGGGGTCTCGGTGTTGATTTTGGCATCGGGGCGAACCTCTACCGACGCAAACTGCTGCATATAGTAGTCGTCTATCCGCTCCACCATATCCGTGCGCCGCTGGTTCGAGCGGTCTATCCACCGCTTCAGCCGCAAGGCCTCCACCGGGTCCACATCCTCCGGACGTATCAAATCCTCCAGATGCCACTGCACCGTGTCTATATGGCTTTTCTCCCACAGCACATTCTCAAAGGTGCCATCTTCATACGGATTGTGCATCGGTGCATCCACCGAGTCCGTTTTATGATAATCAACAATCTGCCTCTCGAACAAGGCAAACATCTCTTTTATATCCATAATCAGTCTATTAAAAACAGCATGTCACCAAACATGCCTCGTATGGTCATCCGTCATTTTCCGAAAACCTTGGCGGCCTCGTCCATCTTCACCGGCACATCCACCCCAAACGGGCAGCGCTCCATGCAGCTGCCGCAATGGGTACACTCCGACGCATGGTGTGGCAAAGCATCATACTTTGCCTGCAATTCGGGTGTCAGCCCCTCGTTCTGAGCCTTGTCGAGCATTTCATTCACCTTGGCGATGGGTATCCCTTGCGGGCAGGGCGAGCAATGGTTGCAATAGGTGCACTGTCCTCCCTTGTCGGCCTTGGCGGGCTGCATCACCGCGGTATAGTCTTTCTCCGCCTCGGTGGCATGCAGATAGTGCAAATCCGCCTTCAACTCCTCCAGATTGTCTACACCCAGTATGCAGGTCGCGATGCAGGGCTTGGCCAGGCAGTAGGCTATGCACTGCTCCGGCGTGAATGCCACGCCCAGCGGCGAGGTCTTTTGGTCGAGCAGCCGGCCGCCGCCGCCGAAAGTCTTCATCACGGTGATGCCGATATGATGCGTCGCGCAATAGTCATACAGCTCCACACGCACCGGGTCGATGCCTCCTTGCAGGTTCTCCATGGCACCCTCCTCCCAGGGGATGGCACCGCCACGCAGCCGGTCGAAAGCGGGGTTCAGCGAGAACATGATTACCTCTATCCAGCCGCTCTTGGCGGCCATCAGTGCCACCTCGGCGTTGTGGCTGCTCACGCCAATGTGTTTAATCTTGCCCTCTTTCTTCAGCTGGAACACATAGTCTAAGAATGGGCTCCCCTCCAGCTCGTTCCACTCGTCGGGACTGTCGGTAATATGTATCATGCCCACCTCTATATGGTCGGTGCCCAGTCGCTCCAGCAGGTCCTCAAAGCCCTGCTTGGTCTCCTCCACGTCGCGGGTGCGGCTGTGCTGCCCGTCTTTGAATATCGTGCCTATATGGCCCTGAATAATCATCTTGTCGCGACGGCCTTTCAGCGCAGCCCCGATGTTCGAGCGTGTCTTCGGATTGGCATCGTAGATGTCGATATAGTTCATGCCGCTGTCCAACGCCATGTCCATCAGTGCTATCGAGCCTGCCGTATCCAGTTTCTCAAAGCCTCCGCAGCCAATGCTCAGCTCGCTCACTTCCAGCACAGTGTTGCCCAACGGGCGGTAGGTCATAGAGTTTTTAGGGGTCTGTTTGCAGCCCACCGTCAGCACCAATGCCGACAACGCAATCATAAAGTATCTTCTCATATCAATGTAAATTAATTAATCAATAACGCTATCCATAACGGCTCCCGACGCCTTTTATTGTATCACCAACAAAAAACTCCCTGCCGTCGTGGCAGGGAGCCTCTTTTGGGGTTGCGGCAGACCATGCCTGCTGTTGTTTCTGTTATCTGTTGTGGCGGATTTGCAATCCGCCACTGCTGATGTTACGGATTTGCAATCCGTAACGT
>JAFXMW010000007.1 GCA_017530105.1 Bacteroidales bacterium | reverse complement strand
AATATATCCGGAGTTGGCATCCCAGCTGTAGCATACCACTGAATAGGGATAAAGGGGACATGACTTGATGATGTTTGAGTAGACGACGGAATTCTCAGACTGTTTGAGGAAATCCTGTGCTTGGATGAAATTGCCAGACAAGAGCAGCAAGAGTAATGGGATGATAATGTTTTTCTTCATATTTTTGGGTGTTATATAATATTTATTTTATTGTGTTTCATTATGTTTCATATAAATTATAATTATAATTCTTGATGCAAATATAATGTTTTTTTTTGAATGGCAAAATAATTTTTTTTCTACAGAGTGGAGCAGTGGAATAAAAACTTTTATTATTTCAAGAAAAAAGCGTATTTTTGCAAATTGAAAAGAAAGAACAAAAACTATTATCTCAATGAAAGTCAAGGTTGGAATAGCCCAAATGTCGTGCGTGGCCGACAAGAAGGAGAATATATCCCGTTATACAGAGAAAGTGCGCGAACTTGCTGCGTCGGGAGCTCAAATAGTTTGCTTACAGGAACTTTTTGCCTCGCTGTATTTCTGTGACGAGGAGCGGTATGTGAACTTCCAGTTGGCCGAGGCGGTGCCAGAGGGACCGACATGCCAGCATTTTATGCGTCTGGCCAAGGAGTTGGGCGTGGTGTTGGTTTGTTCGCTGTTTGAGAAAAGAGCCGAAGGCTTGTATCACAACACCACGGCAGTGATAGATGCCGACGGGAGTTATTTGGGCAAGTACCGCAAGATGCATATCCCCGACGACCCGGGGTATTACGAGAAATTCTATTTCACTCCCGGTGATTTGGGGTATAAGGTGTTCAAGACCCGCTATGCCACGTTGGGAGTGCTGATATGTTGGGACCAGTGGTATCCCGAGGCAGCCCGCATCACGAGCCTGATGGGCGCTCAGATGCTGTTTTTCCCGACGGCAATAGGCTGGGATGTGCGCCAGAACGAGCATGACAACCGCGAGCAGTATGAGGCATGGCAGACCATTCAGCGGAGCCACGCCGTGGCCAACGGGGTGCCTGTAATCAGTGTGAACCGCACCGGAAGGGAAGGCGGGATGCAGTTTTGGGGTGGCAGTTTCATCACCAATGCCTTCGGCAGGGTGCTATACCAGGCTCCGCATCTGGAGGAGGCTCTACATGTGGAAGAGTTGGATTTGGACGAGAGCGACCATTACCGCCGCCATTGGCCCTATTACCGCGACAGGCGCATCGACTCGTATGCCCCGATACTGAAACGCTATATCGATGAGTGAATGTTGAATTGATTACTATTAATTGTCTATGATTACTCCAAAGGAACAAGGATTTTACATGCCCGCCGAATGGGCTCCCCACAAGGGTACATGGCTCAGCTATCCCCACAACGAGGATTCGTGGCCGGGCAAGATTGAGACTATTTTCCCTTCGTATCACATCTTTGTCAGAACACTGGCAGAGGATGAGGATGTACATATCAATGTCGATGACCAGAGAATGGAGGACCATGTGGCTGATGAGTTGCAGAAGATTGGTACCGACATGGGAAGAATATATTTTCATCAATTCCCCACTAACGATGCGTGGTGCCGGGACCATGGCCCTGCATTCTTACTGAACCGTGAGGACAGAGCAAAGCATGGTATGGTGAACTGGAACCACAACGCCTGGGGCGGGAAGTACCCGTATGAACTGGATACCCAGATACCGGTGCATATTTTTAACTACCTGTCGAAAGGGGACGAGGAGTTGCAACTGTTTGAGCCAGGCATAGTGATGGAGGGCGGAAGCATAGATGTGAACGGAGTGGGGGATTTGATTACCACCAAGTCGTGCCTGCTGAATCCCAACCGCAATCCTGGATTGAGCCAAGGCCAGATAGAGGATTATCTGCGCGGATATTACGGGGTGGAGAATATTATATGGCTGGGCGACGGCATTGTGGGCGACGACACAGACGGGCATGTGGATGATTTGAGCCGCTTTATCTCGGAGGACACCATCATCACCGCCGTGGAGGAGGACAGTTGGGACGAGAACTACGAGGTCCTTCAACAGAATATCAAGGTGCTGAACCGATGCCGACTGGCCAACGGAAAGCAACCTACGATTGTTGAATTGCCGATGCCCGACATGGTGTTTTACGACAACCAACGGCTGCCAGCCAGCTATGCCAATTTCTATATCGCCAACAAGAAAGTGATTTTCCCCACGTATCGTTGTCTTTCCGACAATGAGGCAGCGTATATATTGGAGGCCTGTTTCCCCGACAGGGAGATTGTGGGAATCGACAGCACCGACATAGTGTGGGGGCTGGGTTCGTTCCACTGCCTGTCGCAGCAGATGCCCCATTGGTAGTAGCCGGGGTAATAATAAAAAGGGCGGTGTATCATAATTACATCGCCCTTTTTTATGGTGTATTTAGAACCGTGAGAACGGGTGTTTGCGCCAGTAGAGAATGAGCAGCAGGCCAAAGAGCATTCCGCCAAGGTGAGCGAAATGGGCGATACCGTCGGCACGGAAAAGACCTTCCAGCAACTCGATGGCGGCATAGCCTATGACAAACCATTTGGCCTTGATGGGCATGAGGAAATAGAGGTATATGCGCTCGTTGGGGAACATCATGCCAAAGGCCAGCAGGATGCCGTAGACGGCTCCAGAGGCTCCCACGGTGATGTACCATCCCGGGACAAGAAGGTTGCAGAGGCCGGCTCCGACACCGCATACCAGATAATAGACAAGGAAGCGTTTGGGACCCCAGAAGTTCTCCAGCACATAGCCGAACATCCAAAGGGCAAACATGTTGAATATAATGTGCTCCCAGTTGGCATGCATGAACATGTAGGTGAAGAGTTGCCACACGCGGAAACGACCCGTGGGAATGGCGTTGAGGGCGCACATGGATGTGATGTTGTTGTAGCCATAGCGTTCCAGCACCATGGTGGCAAGGAATACAATGAGATTGATGATAAGCAGGTTTTTCACCACGGTGGGTAACATTCTAAACCCTTGAGGAGAATAGTCGGACATATTGTTGTGAATTGTTTTATTAATAACTTGTTTGTGTGTTGACAGGGTTATTTTATCAGTTGGTCGGGAGATAGAATCGCCATTGTCTTTTTGCCCGATGGGCTGACGGAGGGCGTTTGGCAACAGAAGAGGTCGGCAATGATTTGCTGCATCTCCGATTGCTGAAGGATGGTGCCGGGTTTGACAGCCATTTGTCTTGACATGGAACGGCAGAGACACT
Organism: Bacteroidales bacterium; assembly: GCA_017530105.1. Taxonomy (GTDB): domain Bacteria; phylum Bacteroidota; class Bacteroidia; order Bacteroidales; family P3; genus Colimorpha. Next base: position 3,590 of record JAFXMW010000007.1, on the reverse strand, counting down.
GTGTCCTGTCGTTGAACTTCTGTATCATTGCCCCTTTGTATTCAACGAGGATTTGGTCGAAGAGGGTTTGTAGTTCACTCTCCTTGATGTCGGGCGGGGTCGCCGAAACGACGAAGGTGGTCTGACCAATAGAACCTATTTCAAATCCGTATCCTTTCAACTCGGGAATCAGCTCATTGAAAATATCGGCATCGGCAGGCGAAAACTGGCAGTTGACGGGGAAGAGCAGTTGCTGGGCATGAGGGGCTTTGGATTGGTTCATTAGTCTCTCGTAGAGTATGCGCTCGTGGGCTGCCTGTTGGTCGACAATCAACAGTCCAGAAGGCAGGACACTGACGATGTGGCTGGCGGCTAACTGGAGGCAGGGGGACGACTCGGAAGGGCTGTCGGCAAGCGTAGGTATTGTGGGGACAGCCATGTCGAGGGATGTCTGAGTGTCTGACGGGGCAGGTGTTGCGGGAGTGTCGAGGTCGAAAAAAGACTTCCATTTAGGGTCGGCAGCCGGGCGAGGCGATGCAGAGGCAGAGGATGGCTTGGACTGGCGGGTACTCTCAAAAGGATTGTAGTCGGGGTTGTAGTGTACGCGTGGCTGGGTGGGAATATAGCCTTTGGGGGCAGGAGGGAAGTCAACCTCTTCGATAGGGTTGAACTGCAACTCAGTTGCCAGGCTGAACTGGCCTATGGCTTTCTTGGTGGCAGCGCGCAGGATGGCAAAGAGGGCATGCTCGTCAACAAATTTCACCTCCGTCTTGGTGGGATGGATGTTGATGTCGATACGGGCGGGATCGATGTCGATGTGAATGAAGTAGGTGGGATAGTAGTGGTCGGGAATGACATCGGTATAGGCTTTCTCGATGGCGGCGCTCAGGGCAGGGTGTTTGATGAAACGGTGGTTGACAAAGAGATATTGTTCACCACGGCTTTTGCGGGCAAATTCGGGCTTGGAGACATACCCCCGGATATTGGCGAGGTCGGTCTGTTCATCTACGGGGCAAAGCCTTTCGCGGTAGCTGTTGCCGAAAATCTGGCTGATGCGCTCGGCAAAATTCCCGGCCCGAAGGTCGTAGAGCAGTCTGCCATTGCTGTTCAGCGAGTAATCAGTGTTGTAGTTGATAAGGGCTACACGTTTGAAAATCTCCTCGATATGACTGAGCTCGATGCTGTCTCTTTTGAGGAAATTGCGTCGTGCCGGCACGTTGAAGAAAAGATTCTTGACGGCAATGGATGTGCCGTTGGGACAGGCGCAGGGGGTCTGCTCCTTGACATCGCTGCCCTCTATCAGGATGTGGGTGCCCAGTTCGCTGTCGTGCAGTTTGCTTTTCATCTCCACTTGGGCGATAGCGGCAATTGAGGCCAAAGCCTCGCCGCGGAAGCCCATGGTGTGGATGGCAAAGAGGTCGTCGGCTTTGTGTATTTTCGAGGTGGCATGACGCTCAAAACAGAGACGGGCGTCGCTGTCGCTCATGCCGCAGCCGTTGTCGATAACCTGTATGAGGGTACGCCCGGCATCTTTGACAATCAATTGGATTTTGGTTGCCCCGGCATCGAGGGCGTTTTCAAGCAACTCCTTCACTGCCGAAGCCGGGCGGTCCACCACCTCGCCGGCAGCGATTTGGTTGGCCACGCTGTCGGGCAATATGTTGATGATGTCGCTCATAATGTCGGCAGGTGTATATGGGTGCTTACTGGGCTATTATGGTGTCGCTGGCATTGGCCAGAATGTCTGCCAGCATCTCCTCGGGGCTCATCCCCACATGCGAAATCACATAACGGGTCTGGTCGGCCAGATAGTGGTCTGGGTACTTTTCCACAAAAGTCTGGTAGGCAGCCTTGGCCTCGTCATACTGGCTGTTCAACTCGTAGGCGTTGCCCTTGAGGAAATAGCAGATGGGGATTTCCTCAAAGTCGGGATAGTTGTTGATGATACGGTCGAACAGGGCAATGGCCTTTTCGGTGTGGATGACGTTGCTCTGCGATTCGGCAGCCTTCAGCAGGTACTGGGGTGCGAGGGTGTCGTCGGGATATTTGTCGGCAAAAGCGGTATAAAGCTTTGTCAGTTCGTCGGCGGTGTTGGGGTCGGCAGCAATGGCGGATTCGAAGATGGAGTCTTCAAAATCCTCAATCTCCTCGATGCGTTGCTCTCTGCTCGGGCCACAGGCGACCAACATAGTCGCCAAAATCATTATAAGTGGGAATTTCTTCATTGTAATGTATTATTTTTTAGTTTTGTTAGGTTTCATGCGGTAGGCAGTCCTCACGCGGTTGTTGATAACATCGCTCAGTTTCTTTTTCAGCATGGTCTTGCGTATGGTGCTGAGCCGGTCGGTAAACACCTTGCCTTCCAGATGGTCTATCTCGTGTTGGGCCACACGGGCAAACATGCCGTGGATTTCCTCCTCGTGCAACTGCCATTGCTCGTCATACCAGCGCAGGCGCAGGCCTTCGGGACGCAACACATCCTCGTGAATGTCGGGAATGCTCAGGCAACCCTCGTTGAAGTATTGTTTTTCCCCGAGGTATTCCAGGATTTCGGGATTGATAAGCGTATGCTCTTCGGTAGGGTCTCCGTATGTGTCGGTCTTTTCGTCGTAGGGGCGGAACCCGATAACCACCAGCCGGATGCTGAGGTCAATCTGTGGTGCTGCCAACCCCACACCGTCGGCATTGTACATGGTCTCATACATGTCGGCAATCAGTTGGTCCAGATTGGGATAGTCTTTGTCGATGGGTTGTGCTACTTTTCGCAGTGTCGGGTGGCCATAGCCAATTATAGGGTAAAGCATTATTCTTTTTTTTTATATTGTTCTCAAATAATCTTGCAGCATGATGGTGGCACTCACTTGGTCTATCATGCCCTTGTTCTGTCGCTGTTTCTTCTTCAAACCTCCGTCAATCATGGCTTGGAAAGCCATTTTCGAGGTGAACCGCTCGTCGATGCGGGCAATCTGCTTGTCGGGGAAAGCCGCGGCCAGTTGCTGGACAAAAGGCTCTATTATCCTGGCCGACTCCGAGGGGGTGTTGTCCATGTGCTTGGGCTGTCCCACAAGAAAAATGTCTACCGACTCTTTCTGGCAATAGTCCTTCAGAAAAAGCAGCAGAGTAGGGGTGGCAACAGTGGTCAATCCGGTAGCAATGATACGCTCCGGATCGGTGACGGCAATGCCCGTACGCTTTATGCCATAGTCTATTGCAAGGATTCTGCCCATTGAATGATTCAATAATTAAATTTGCAAAATTACGCTTTTTTCTTGAAATAATAAAAGTTTTTATTCCACGGCTCCACTCTGTAAAAAAACAAGTTTTTTTGCCATTCAAAAAAAATCATTATATTTGCATCAGGAATAATAACTATAATTTATATGAAACATAATAAAACACAATCAATTAAATAATTATTAACACCAAATAAAATGAAGAAAAACATTGTCATCCCATTATTTTTGCTGCTTTTGTCTGGCAATTTCATCCAAGCACAGGATTTCCTCAAACAGTCTGAGAATTCCGTCGTCTACTCAAACATCATCAAGTCATGTCCCCTTTATCCCTATTCAGTGGTATGCTACAGCTGGGATGCCAACTCCGGATATATT
>JAFXMW010000075.1 GCA_017530105.1 Bacteroidales bacterium | reverse complement strand
TGAAAGCCATGGATTAGATTCTTTGAATATGCGGAGTTGTACTCCGTATTTTCTTATAAAATCGGGAGTATAACTCCGTAAATTCACGATATAAAAGTACAAAAAAAATGCAAATAGCAATAGCAGAGATGCATGTTTTTTTGTACAGCAGGGGTGCCACTTTCCTTTTGTCTGAACCGAAGGGGGGCTAGGGTCGAAATGCCAGTAATGTAGGGCTGCTACTATCCGTAGTATTCGGCCACGTGGTCGAGGATGGGGAGGATTTGGTCGAGGGTGGTGGTGTTGACCATGGGGATGCGGAATTGCTTGAAATCGCGGAGCCCCTTGAAGTAGCCGCCATAGTGCTTGCGCATCTCGAACATGGCGGTATGCTCGCCTTTGAACTCGACGGCGGCGAGGAGGTGTCGGCGGCATACCTCCACGCGCTCGGCTACGGAGACCGGACGTTCTTCCTCGCCGCGCAGCAGCCGTTGTGTCTGCTCGAATATCCATGGGTTGCCGATGGCCCCACGACCAATCAGGATGCCGTCGACGCCGTAGCGTTGGTGGGCCTCGACGGCTTGTTGGGGAGTGGTGATGTCGCCGTTGCCGAATATGGGGATGTGCATGCGGGGGTTGTTCTTCACCTGGCCTATGAGGGTCCAGTCGGCTGAGCCTTGATACATCTGGGTCTTGGTACGGCCGTGGATGCTGAGGGCGGCAATGCCTATGTCCTGCAGTCTTTCGGCTAGCTCGACAATGGGTTTGTCGTCGGCATCGTAGCCGAGACGGGTCTTGACGGTGACAGGGAGACGGGAGCGTTTGACGAGAGCCTCGGTAATCCGCAGCATCTTGGGAATGTCTTTCAGGATGCCGCTGCCGGCGCCCTTGCCTGCCACTTTGCGCACAGGACAGCCCCAGTTGATGTCGATGAAGTCGGGTTCCTGTTGCTCGACGATGTCGAGGCAGCGCAGCAGTTCGTCTTCGTCGGCGCCGAATATCTGTATGCCTATGGGGTGTTGCGAGGGAGTGAAGAGCATTTTGCGGTAGCTTTTTTCGGCTTCGCGGTTGAGTGCTTCGGAGGCGATGAATTCAGTAATGAGAAGGTCGGCACCGAAGTCTTTGCAGAGTTGGCGGAAGGGGAGGTCGGTAATGTCGTCCATGGGAGAAAGACCAAGGACACAATATTTTCCAAAATCGAGCGTTTCCATTTTCAAGATGCAAAGATACAAAGATAAAACCAATATGTAAGGTCTTGGTGATAAAAAAGTGTCTGTTGCCGATTTATGTATCATAAAAAGAATAGTATTATGGAGAAGAAAACGTTGACTATTGATTATTGCGAGTATGGCTCGCTGGCGGAGATGCCCGAGGATGACCGTGAGTTGATGGAGAGTGCCATGCGTGCGGCGGCAGGTGCTTATGCACCGTATTCGCATTTCCATGTGGGGGCTGCGGTTCGGTTGGCCGACGGCAGCGTGGTGACCGGGAGCAATCAGGAGAATATTGCCTATCCTTCGGGGTTGTGTGCCGAGCGGGTGGCATTGTTCAGTGCTTCGGCGCAGAGACCCGGGCAGGGAGTGACGGCTTTGGCCGTGGTGGGATGGTGTAACGGGGAGTTTTGCGAGGCGTCGCCGTGCGGTGCCTGCCGGCAGGTGATGGCGGAGTACGAGATGAGGAGCGGTGTCGAGATGAAGGTTTTTTGTTATCTGTCGGGGGGTGGAATTCGCTGTATAGAGGGTGTGAAAAACCTGATTCCGTTCGGTTTCGAGGCCGAGTTATGAGTTTTTTTATTCTTACTTAACATATTGATAAATAGATTGGTGTGATTTGTATCAAACTTTTTTTCGGCAAAAAAGTTTCGTACACTAAAATTTCTTTGTAATTTTGCACGCTTAAAGTAATGAAATAATAATAAAAAAATATAACAAAAATACTCATCAAATGGGAATTATAGGAAGTATTAGAAAACACTCGTGGATAGCTGTTGCTGTTGTCGGCGTGGCTATCGTTGCTTTTATTATCGGCGACTTGACCAAGAATAACCGTGGTATCCCCGATATGGGCAAAATCAACGGATCTACCATCACCTACCAACGCTTCAACGAGTTGATTGAGGAGACGGAAAACAACTATAAGCGCCAGCAGGGGGTCAATCAGATTCCTGCCGATGTGGAATATCAGCTGCGCGACCAGGTGTGGCAGACGCTTGTAGGTGAGACCCTCACCGACGAGCAGTTTGAGAAACTGGGGTTGACCGTGAGTCCTGCCGAGTTGAACGACATGTATGTGGGAACTTTTATCCACCCTTATCTGCGTCAGAGTTTTACTGACCCCAAGACGGGTGAATACCAGACTCAGGCTATCCAGTATTATGTGGATAACTTCGAAAATCTGGACACCAACCAGCGTATGCAGTGGGTTGAACTGGAGAAGGCTGTGAAGACAGACCGCAAACAGCAGAAATATAGTTCGCTGATTTCCCGCGGTATGTATATGCCCACTAATATTGCCAAGCAGATGGCTGGCATGGGCAGCAAGGTTAGCAACGCCTACGCTGTGAATCTCTCCTATCAGTCGGTATCGGACGATGAGATTACCCTCACCGAGGAGGATTACCAGAACTATTATAACAAGCACAAAGCCGAGTTCCGCCTGCGCGACGAGATGCGCGAGCTGGACTACATTGTCTATCCCATTGTCCCCACCACAAAGGACATGGCTGACATCGAGGCTGGAGTGCAGAAGGTGTGGGAGGAGTTCCAGACTGTGGAACCCGAAGAGCTCATCTTCTTTGTGAATGCTGAGTCTGACCACAGTTATGATTCTTCTTATCGTAAGGCCAGCGAGTTCGCTTCGCCTATGGATTCGGCTCTCATGGCTTGCGGCGAGGGCTCTTTCGTTGCTCCCCGCATTGTCGGTAACGACTGGATGATGGCAAAGGTGCTGAAGGTGGCCAACCGTCCCGACAGCCTGCGTGCCAGCGCTATTTATATTTTCAATGATAAGGTAGGTGGCGACATCACCCGCAGCGATGACCAGGCCAAACTGCTTGCCGACAGTGTGATGACTGCTGTACGTAGCGGTTCCATGAGCTTCGAGGAGGCTGTGAGCAAATACTCTGACGATCCGCAGAAGGCTGACAACAACGGCGATATGGAGTGGCAGAGAGATGGTAACTATGGTTTCATCAACGAGGATATTATCAACACTCCCGAAGGCGGTGTGTTTGTTGTGAAGCATCCCAACGAGGTTGGTTATTTTGTAGTGAAGGTGACGGGCAAGACCGCTCCTCACAAGAAGTATCGTGTTGCCACTATTTCACGCGCTATTGCTGCCTCGGAGGCCACTACCCGCAATATCTACAATACTGCTAACCGCTTTGCCGGCAATAACCGCACTTATGCTGAGATGACCGCTGCCGCCCAGGCCGAGAATCTGCAGGTGCGCAACGCTATGGTCAACCCCATGTCCTACACTATGGCCGGTATCAAGAATGCCCGCAGCATCGTACAGTGGGCTTTCAACGAGAAGACTGAGGCCGGCACTGTTGCTGACCAGATTTTCGAGGCCGACGACATGTATATTGTTGCTGCATTGAAGGATGTGTATAAGGTTGGCTACGCCACTCTTGACCAGGTACGCAACATGATTGAGAGTCAAGTGCGCATTGAGAAGAAGGCTGAATTGCTGAAAGCCCGTCTGGAAGAGGCTAAGGCGGCCAACGCTAACCTCACTGCCATCGCCGCCAAGGTGAATGCCTCAATCGACACGCTGGACAGCATTTCGTTCAACGATTATTTCTTGGGCAAGTATGGTATGGAGCCTAAGGTTCAGGCCACCATCGCCGCTACAGCCGCCAATACACTTGTCGGACCTATCCAGGGTGCCAACGGTGTGTATATGGTCAATGTAAATGACAAGGCTGACAATCCCACCGCTCCCGATCCTGCTGCTATCCGTAGCCAGAAGGAGCAGAGTTTCATGCAGGGACTGCGCAACATTCAGCAGGTGCTGAAGGATTATGCCAAGATTGTTGACCAGCGCAACAAGTTCTTCTAATAATGGATGATTCCAAACAGAACGCGATAAAAGAGAAAGGCGCAGCCATGCGGCTGCGCCTTTCTAACAAATGGCAGGACTTCCGTGAACGGATGCACCACAAGCACCGTTTTGTGGTGATGGACACTGACACGTTCAAGGAGACCTTCTCGGTCGAGCTGACAGGTCTCAACGTGTTCACCTATGTGGGTATTACGGTTATTGTTTTCCTTGTCCTTGCCTCGCTGCTTATTGCGTTCACCCCGTTGCGGAGCCTCGTCCCCGGTTATGTAAAGCCTGAACTGAGAGGGGAAGTTATCCGCAATGCCCAGATTGTCGACTCGCTGGAGGTGGTCATTGACCAGCACGAGCAACATATCAGAATCATTCAGGATGTAATCAATGGGAAAACTATTGCAGATGTTGAATCAACTCCTTCGGAGGCTGTCGACGACAAAGAGGTTGCCTATAGCCACAGTCGCGCCGACTCCCTTTTGCGCAAGGAGATAGAGCAACGTGCCAAAGACCAGAAGAAACAAGAAAAATCAAAGAAAAAAAACAAACGTAAAAGATGAAAAAGATAGCCATACTGGGTTCCACCGGTTCAATCGGTACACAAGCTCTTAACGTGATACGCCGCCATCGCGACCTTTTTGCTGTCGAGGTGCTTTGTGCAGGCAGCAATGCCGACCTTCTTATTCAACAGGCTTTGGAGTTCGACCCCAACGCTGTTGCCATAGCTGACGAGAGCAAATACCAGCAGGTGCAGGAAGCACTTTCCCCTCACGACATCAAGGTCTTTGCAGGCATGGACTCCATTGCCGACCTCATGGAGATGGACTCCATCGACATGGTACTGGCCTCTATCGTGGGTTTTGCCGGCCTCCGTCCCACCCTTCGCGCCATCGAACACCACAAACCCATTGCCTTGGCCAATAAGGAGACTATGGTGGTAGCCGGACAGATTGTCACCGATGCCGCCACCCACAATAACGTCCCCATCCTGCCTGTCGACTCCGAACATTCGGCCATCTTCCAGAGCCTCGTGGGCGAGATGGGCAACGTGGATAAAATACTCCTTACCGCCTCCGGAGGACCTTTCCGTGGCCGCACACGCCTGCAACTGGAACACGTCACCCTTGCCGATGCCCTCAAACACCCCAACTGGAGCATGGGACGCAAAGTCACCATCGACTCTGCCTCCCTCATGAACAAAGGCCTCGAGGTAATCGAAGCCCGCTGGCTCTTCAACATCCCCGCCGAGCGCATCCAGGTGCTTGTCCATCCCCAGTCGGTCGTTCACTCCATGGTGCAGTATATCGACGGCAGCATCAAGGCACAACTGGGCGTCCCCACCATGGAGACCCCCATCCAGTATGCCTTCAGCTTCCCCACACGCATCGAGAGCCACCTCCCACGGCTCGACTGGACAAAATATCCCCAGCTCACCTTCGAGGAACCCGACACAAAGACCTTCCGTTGCCTCCAGCTGGCCTACGACGCCATCGCCCGCGGTGGCAACATGCCCTGCATCATGAACGCCGCCAACGAGGTGGCCGTGCAACGATTTATCGATGGTAAAATCACCTTCCTGCAGATAGCCGACTTTGTCGAAGAGCAGATGCAACAGGCTCCCTTCATCGCCAAGCCTACCCTTGACGACCTCTTCCGCACCGACGCTAAAGTGCGCAACCAAGGCTGAACGCCTAACGCTGTTCTGAGATAATATAAACTTTGTAATTTGGTTCTATAGGTGGATACCAACTCTCAATGGTATCTTGTATCGCATTGCATTCTTCACGTGTTTCTGCAACGATACCTACTACCAGATTGTCCGGCTCCTCCATCATGTCCCTACCCATGACAATTTCGTTATAGGGGAAGGACTCCTTAGCCTTCTGTCTTGCCGCTACAAGCCACCGCTCTATTGCCATCACACGTTTGCCCGTTTTAGAAGCGAGCCAT
>JAFXMW010000074.1 GCA_017530105.1 Bacteroidales bacterium | reverse complement strand
GTTTCCGGAGGTCATGCGGGCAACGCAATGTAAGACAACGCGTTGCACACGCAGCGCAGGGCATCCCACGCAAGTCCGCCGTTGCTTCGGCCCCATTTCTCCCATATTTCTCCCATCCTGCATGGGAGAAATATGGGAGAACTAATGCGGAACGAGCGAACCTGCTTGTTCGACACAATACATATAATGTAATAAAAAGGATATAAAAGTCGAGAAATACAAAATCACTAATAATAATGATTGCTTGCTTGAAAAAGATTGTTTATTTTTGCATTTTGAAGTTAAATGGTAATATAATATGTTACTATCGGATTTACAGACAGGTGAAAGTGGAGTGGTGGTTCGTGTGGCGGGCCACGGAGCATTCCGCAAACGTATAATAGAGATGGGTTTTATCAAGGGAGTGACGGTTCAGACCATATTGAACGCCCCGCTGAAAGACCCCATCAAGTACCGTATCATGAATTTCGAAGTGTCGCTACGGCGCAGTGATGCCATGAAAGTGGAAATAGTAACCCTTGAGGAAGCGGAGAAGGAGATTGTGAAGCATACCGATTTCAAGGGGATAGCTGCTCCAGAGCAGAAACTGCAACATATTGCCGAACACCGCACCCACACCATCAACGTGGCACTTGTGGGTAACCCCAACTGCGGCAAGACAAGCATTTTCAATATTGCAGCCCACGCGCACGAGCGAGTCGGCAACTACAGCGGGGTGACGGTGGATGAGAAGGTAGGGACGTTTCAGTATTGCGATTATACCTTCAACCTTGTCGACTTGCCGGGGACATACAGTCTGAGCGCCTATTCGCCCGAAGAGTTGTATGTGCGCAAGCATATTCTGGAGAAGAACCCGGATATTATTTTGAATGTTGTGGACGGGAGCAATCTGCAACGAAACCTTTACCTAACCACTCAGTTGATTGATATGGACATCACGATGGTGATGGCCTTAAATATGTATGATGAGCTGAAAAAGAGCGGCGATAAACTGGATATCGACCAACTGTCGACTTTGTTGGGAATGCCCATCATTCCAACCACAGGGCGCAGCGGAGAGGGTATAGGTAATCTTTTTGACAAGATAATAGAGGTGTTTGAGGGTCGGGACACGAAGACCCGCCATATCCACGTCAACCATGGCAAGGAGCTGGAACAACATATAGCCACTTTGAGGACTGAACTATATGAACACGGGTTCAGCGATGATATCAGCACCCGTTTTCTCAGCATTAAACTGTTGGAGAACGACCACCAATTGGAGAGTTACGTGGAGCAACGCGACCCCGACGGAAGTGTGATTCGTATGCGCAACACTATTGCCGAGGAGTACAAGACAAACAGTGGCCGACTCTTTGTCGAGTCACCCGTGGAGACGGGGCACAAAGTGACACTTGACACCCAACCACGCGACATCGAGAATGCCATCACCGACGCAAAGTATGCTTTTGTGCGTGGAGCCTTGTCGGAATGTTATGTGAAGAATGAGAAGAGTACTTTACACCAGCTAACCGACAAGATTGATATGGTGGCCACCCACCGCTGGTTGGGGTACCCCGTGTTTCTTATTTTCATGTTCATCACCTTTTTCTGCACTTTTGCCATAGGGCAGTATCCCATGGACTGGATTGACGCCCTGTTCAGATGGCTGGGCGAGACGGTGGGGAACGCCATGAGTGACGGGCCTCTGCGCAGTTTGCTGGTGGACGGCATCATTGCCGGAGTGGGATCGGTGATAGTGTTTCTGCCCAATATACTTATATTGTATCTGTTCATCTCGTTCATGGAAGATAGTGGCTACATGGCACGTGCCGCCTTTATCATGGACAAGCTGATGCACCGGATGGGTTTGCATGGCAAGAGTTTTATTCCGATGATTATGGGGTTCGGCTGCAATGTGCCTGCAATCATGGCCACACGTACCATCGAGGACCGGAAGAGCCGCCTGCTCACCATGCTGGTCATCCCAATGATGAGTTGCTCGGCACGCATACCTGTCTACGTCATCCTCGTGTCGGCATTTTTCAGCAAATACGCTGCCATTGTCCTTACGGGGCTCTACTTGCTGGGCATGATAATGGCCGTGCTGATGGCCAAGCTGTTCAGCCGCTTCTTTGTAAAAGGCGAGAGCCTGCCCTTTGTCATGGAGCTGCCACCATACCGTATGCCTACTTCGAAGGCGGTGCTGAGGCACACTTGGGAAAAGGGAAAGGAATATTTGAAGAAGATGGGAACCATCATTCTTGGCGCCAGCATTATCGTGTGGGCACTGAGTTATTTCCCTACCAACGAGAGCCGGCAGGTGCAGGCCGAAAACTCTTATATGGCCAAAATCGGTAAGACCATCGAACCGGTGATGCGCCCCTGCGGGTTCGACTGGCGGCAGAGTGTGTCGCTACTGGCTGGCGTAGGAGCCAAGGAGGTTGTGGCCAGTACCATGGCCGTAGTGTATGCCACATCGGATGCCGAAGCGCAGGAGCTTGAACAGGATTTCGAGGAGGCTGAGGGCGAGAACAGAATATCCGAACTGGTGCGCGACAACATGACACCCCTCTCGGCGGCCAGTATGCTGTTGTTCATCCTGCTGTACATGCCTTGCATCAGCACCGTAGTTGCCATCAAGAATGAGAGCGGCAAATGGAAATGGGCATTGTTCACCGTTGCCTACACCATAGGTTTAGCGTGGGTGGTTTCGACACTATTCTTCCAAATTGGCAGTTTAATACTATGAATATGGTACAAACCATCATAACACTGTTGATTGTTGCGGCAGCTGTACTCCTTGCTGCCAGAAGGCTGATACGCACACTGAGGAGCAAAAACAGCTGTTCGTGCAACTGTAGCCAGTGCCCAATAAAAAAGGGTGAATGTCATTGTCCGAACAGCAAAACACTGCCAGACATCCGTATGGAGTAAAACCTTGGCACGATTCGGCTGTCAGCCGACTGCATCGGATACAATAACCCGCCAATACCTGCGTTATTCGCAAAAATGAATTATTGAACCGTCTCGAACAATGAACCGGGAGAAAGAGATATTCAAAGTGACACTGGTTGGCAGCGCAGCCAATGTATTGCTTACGGTGTTTAAATTTATTGCCGGTATTGTGGGCAACAGTGCCGCCATGACCGCCGACGCCATTCACTCACTTTCCGACCTGCTGACCGATGCCGTCGTGCTTGTCTTTGTGCGCATCAGCGGAAAACCTGAAGATTGTGGCCATGACTACGGTCATGGGAAATACGAGACTTTGGCCACCACCCTCATAGGCCTGGTCCTGGCAACAGTGGCTGTAGGCATCGGCTGGAAAGCGGCTACGTCATTCCTCTTCTGGTGGAAAGGGGGCACATTGGCGGCTCCCGGCATGTTGGCATTGTGGGCGGCAGTGATTTCCATTGCCCTCAAAGAGATTGTCTACCGTTATACTGTCCACTACGGACGAAAGCTCAACTCCCCCGCCGTTGAGGCCAACGCATGGCATCATCGCAGCGACGCCCTCTCATCGCTTGGCACGCTGGTGGGCATCGGTGGCGCCATACTCCTTGGCAATCGCTGGACAATACTCGACCCGCTGGCTTCACTGGTGGTTTCATTCTTCATCCTCCGTGTGGCATGGAAACTGTTGAAACAGGGTTTCGACGAGTTGATGGAAGCCTCGTTGCCAGAGGATGTGGAGAACGAAATACTCTCCATTGTATCCTCTTTCCCCAATGTTCAAGACCCTCACCACCTGTGTACACGCCGCATCGGTAACCGCTACGCCATAGAACTGCATATCCGAATGGACGGCAACCTGCCACTCAGCACTGCCCACTCCTGCACCTACGAAATCGAAAGTGCCTTGAAACAACGCTTTGGCGACACCACGCATATCACCATACATGTCGAGCCAACCCACCCTGACAAGACATGAAACCTAACGTCCGATTTAGGTTTATCATTGTCTCGGAATCCAAGTGCAGGAATACTCATGAATCCGACACAACAATATCCTGCATGTCCTGATTATTGAAAGAAAAAGTGTATCTTTGCAAAAAATAATATTACAAAATCACTTTCAATAATCAAGAAAACATGCGCAAAATCAGTATTTTATTATCCTTATTACTATTTACCATGCCATTGATGGCACAGGTGCAGACCTTCGAATGGCAGGGGAAACAGCGACAATATCTCGTCAAATCACCTGCCGGACAGACTGGGAGCGTCCCCATTCTGTACTTCCTGCACGGCTTAGGCGACAATATCTCTCGGTTGGACAACGAGTTTCACTTCCAACAGATAGCCAACAGGTTCGGTTGGATAGTCGTTGTGCCCCAGGCACTGAGCGAAGGCTCCGGGACCATGTGGAATGCCGGACTGATGAACAGCAGCACCGATGATGCAGGCTTCCTGCTGGCCCTCCTCGACACTTTGGCGGCAAGAGGTTCGGTAAACCTCGACAGCGTCTTCTTTACGGGTTTCTCAATGGGCGGCTTTATGACGCACCGCATGGCCATCGAGCATGGCGACCGCATCACGGCCTGTGCCCCCGTCAGCGGTCTGATAACCCACTCACTGTCCAACCGCCAGGCTGTCGCACCTGTCAAAATGCTGCATATCCACGGCACCGCCGACCCGGTGGTAGGCTACGACGGGAACTCACAATATTTTGGTGGAAACCTCGGCCTCGGCGTAGAAGCTATACTTGACTACTGGAAAGCAGCCGACAACTGCACCGACGAGCCCGTTATCGACACCTTTCCCGACCTGCGCAACGACAGGTTGCGCTTTATCCGCTACACCTATCAAGGCGATGCACCCCTTCAGCACATCAAAGTGATTGGCGGCAATCACACCTGGTACCACAGCGAAGAGCAGTACGACATCGGTTACATGACCGAGATACACAAATTCTTCACCTCCAACAACGGCGGAAATACGGGCATAACCCAACCCACGCAAAAAGCTCTTAGTCTCTGGCCCAATCCAACAACAGGCAATATTACGGTGGAACTTCTAAAGAAAAGCAACCTCGAAGTAATAGACATGCTCGGCCATATCGTGGCCACCTACCAGATACAGCCCGGCACACACCACCTCGACCTCACCCACCTGCCCAAAGGCCTCTACCTCATAAAAGACAAAACCTCCGGCACCCAATCCAAAGTACTGAAAAGCCACTAATCTACCACAAATATTAATGCATAGACACGAATATTTTGTAAACTGGAGATTACAAAATACAAAAAAAATGTAATCTCGAGATTGCAATTTTTGAATTTGGCAGACAGGCCAAACAAAAAAACGTTGCGGCGAATGCTGCAACGTTTTTCTTTGAGCGGAAAGGCGGGGGTCAAGTTTGCTTTCAATGACGGCCATCTCTTCATCGGTGATGCCCATGTGACGCAACTTCATCCGTCCGTCGCTCATCTTGTTCACCATGTAGATGTACATGAGGTTGCCCTGGTGCAGCGTGTGGGGCTTCTTTTCTTTTCCGTCCCACCATTCAACGCTCAGCTTCTCGCCTTTCCCCACCTCTTCCATCATGTCTGCCCACGTCTCCACCTTGCCGCCAAACACCTCTTTGGCTTTCTGGTCAAGCTCGCTGTATTTCTCGGTCACTCCGGCGGTCTCTTTCTGCCGTGCGTCGATGAACCCGCGTACAAATCTGTTGAACAGATAGCCCTCTCCGCTGGGACTTTTGCTGCCGAACAGCCTCATCATTTCCGTGAACAATGCAAGAGGGGCGAACAGCGTGCTGCCCGAAATATTGTTCAGCCAGTTTTTGAAACCTTTGTTACGCTCCCTGTGCTCCTCGGCGGGTCTGCCCTCCATGTCGCTGTTGGCGTTGTGGTGTATCTCCTCAATCCTTTGCTTCTCGACTTCTCGCAATTCCTCGGCTTTCTTCATGCTCTCTTTCATGTTCCCGGCCACCTGTCCGATAAATTCACCGTATGCGTCTATCCTGCGCATGCGCATGTGCCGTATGGCATCGTCCATTGCCTCCACGGTCTGCTCCACACGTGCCCGCTCGGCATTGTTCCGGTCGTTCTTGTACGCTGCCTTGATGTGCCGCACCTCGCGGGTCATCGGCTCCCCGTCCTGCTTGTACATCACATTGCCTTCCGCATCCGTCACGGCCACACGCTCTATGTCGTATATCTTCGACAACTCCTCGCGTTTCTTGGCTTCGATGTCTTTCTCCTCGGCTATGCTCCTGCCTATCTTCTCCAGGTAGTCAAGTGCAAGCATCAGCCCAGCTCGCTCGTTGTAGGCCGCATCGGCCACGCTCTTGTCGCTGCTCGTCATGCGCTCCTCGCAGTCGGCTATGCGGCTCTGAATGGTCGATTCCTGCTCTCCCATGTTCTCTTTGAACGCCTTGATAACCTGCTGCCCGTTGGGGTCGAGTTTGCCCTGCACGTTCACACCTTTTGCGTCCACCTTGCTGCCCTTTATGCTCAGCAACTTCTTCAAGTTCTCCTGCATGTTGCGCAGCTGGTTCTTCACCATGATGTCCATGATGCGGTTCACGTTGGCCGTGTTGTCCTCGTTGCCGGTGCTCTCGCGGATGGCTGCAAGCAGGTTCTTCATGTCTGCCCGGCCGGTCCCGTCAAGGTGCCCGGCACTCACCATCACACGCGCAAGGTCGGTGACACGCTTCACCGTGCCTTTGTCGTATTTCTTCTGCTCCCTTGCTATGCGGTTGGCTTTCGCCATTTCGCTGCGCAGGCGGGTGAGGTTGTTGGTCACAGCCCTGATGGCATCCGTCTTTGCTTCCAAGCTCTGGGCGTTGTACATCGCCATACCCGCCGCCAATGCAGTGTATCGGGTGTCAGTGTCTATCGAGGGATTGTTCACCAAATCGTCAATCGTCTCTTCATCCTCCCCATCCCGGAAACGAATACCGCTGTCCATTCCGTCATTTTCTTCTCCCTCTGTATCAGCGTTTTCCGAAAAACTTTCTCTCGGTATTTGCGGATTCTCGAATTTTTTTACTATCTTTGCAACCGAATTCAAGTCCAAATAATCCACCTCAGCGAGATTCTTTCGCTGTTGGTTTATCAGGGCTTGGATTTTTTCTTTATCAAGATACAACGCCTTGCCCTGGCTTATCCAATTCAACCATTCGGCATTGTCTTTCGGATATAAACCGCGAATATCATTCACGATAATGCCTCTACGCTCTTGGTTGAAGTGGATTCCAACGACAAAGTTTTTCCCTTCGTGCTGTATCTCCACAATCACATTTTGTGCCTTGCCCTTGTCGCCATATACAAATACAGCAATAGGGTGTTGCAAGGCTTCCACAAGCCCCTTAACGTCGCCTAACGCAAACGGATGGTGCGATGCCTTTGCCTTGTCAGCAAGATGGCTCGCAGACAACTCTATCGGCACATTTGGGAAACCTGTACTCCGCAACACACCGCTCGGCATACCCATATTGTACACATGACCCTTGGGCAAAGTGCCGTCTATCTGCTGTTGCAGTTCTTCATTGAACCGCGCGTTCACCGCCTCTATATCTTCACCCCCATACACCACGGCACCCTCCTCCACAGAGTCAACAATCGCCACTCGCTGCCCGGCTCTCACCAGCTTGGGCAGATAGGTGTTCACCGCATAGGTCGGGAAACCTACCGTCTCGCCGTCCGACTTCTGCACCAAAGGCAGACCCAGCACCTTTGCGGCCTTCCGCGCATCCTTGCCATGAACCTCATAATTATCACCGTCTCGCACCAGCACCACAGCATCCGGCCAATGACGCTTCGCCTCCGCTGCCGCCAGGCTCCACTCACTTCTATCCTTTCTATCCGATCTATCCCCTCTATCCATTCTATCCCCTCTATCCTCTCTCCCTCTGCCATTGGTGGCCCAAACAGCAATACGTCTCCCGTTGAACTCCATCGTAGCGTTAGGCTCTGCCTCCGCTGCAACAGTCCACGTCTCGTCCCACTGCCCCACCTTCAACTCGTACTGCTTGGCAACATCCTTGGCCTCCTCCACAACGCTGTTGAAACGTCCGGGGTTCACCAGGTTCTCATAACTACGCCAAAGGATATAACGCAGCTCGTTGTCCGTGATACATTCATACACATCGTCCAACTGAAAGCCAATCTTGTGCAGCATGTCGAAGAACCACGCCTTTACCTGCTTCCACCACGACTGATTTTCTGGTCTCTCAAAGTCGGTGTCCTCGGCAAGCATGGCAAGGTATTCCTCCGTGGCCTCGCGGAAATCCCAGCCGTGTTTCTTCGCCATCTCGTTAATCCTGCCGCGTATCTCCGGCGACGCATTCAGATACACGTTGTCAAGGAACGTGTCGAAATGCTTGCCGAACATCTGCCGCAGTCCGTGGTGTGCCACGCCCTCATGCATGATGCTCTTCATCACATCGTCCATGCTCCGGTGGTTGCCCAAGATGATAACGATTTTACCCGTCCGTGGGCTGTACCAACCTTTCTTCTTGCGCCATGCTTTGAGTTGTTCCTCGCCTATCCCCTCTATCTCATCTATCGTATCTACAAAAGTAATCCTGTCGCCCAGGTGCAACTTCTCCGCAGCATCGCTGAATTTGTTCCGTGCGGTCTGCTCCTGCCGTGCGTTCATCTTGGCTATCTGCTTGGGCGTGTACCCTGCAAACGCCCCTATCCGCTCCACGCTCCCGCGCTCGTACCAATCGCCCTGTGCGGCCTCCTCGCCACCCTCACGGCTCTGTGTCTTGGCACGGAACAGCGGCTGTCCCCGCATCACGCTCTCGCGCATATCGTCCGTAACGTCCACGCTCCACAT
>JAFXMW010000073.1 GCA_017530105.1 Bacteroidales bacterium | reverse complement strand
TATTGTAGTTTTATGAGAAGCAAGGGATTCTCCATTCAACGACGATTCATTAACGCTAAGACGCTCAGCTTCTAATAGGATGCAGTCTGCTGGCACCTCTTCACCTGCATTAAGAAGAACAATGTCTCCCACAACAATATCCTTCCGTTCCACTTGGCAGACATTGTTGTTGCGTATTACTTTAACAAGTGTCTCGTCATTTACTTCATTTAAAGCCTGAAAAGTCTTTTCATTCTTGGCTTCAAGTATGTGTGCTACTCCAGTAGCCAATAACACAGCAAAAGCAATACCCACTGGTTCAAAATATGGTGTAAATCCAGTTTCACCGCCAAACACACCTTGATAAAAAGAGATAGCTCCACTCAATACCAACGCTGCAAGCAGTATAGTAATAAGCGGGTCCATGTCGAACTTCCGTTCCTCATCGTCCCAGTCACCACCAAGATAAGCCACCAAGTAGGTGAGGAAAAAAAGCACAACAAGAATAATTGGCCCAATCCGGACATTATGGGGCATACTTACTCCCACTACTTTTAGAGTAAACACTACTATTATTGAAGCCACGAATAACCCAAGAATGAGTTTGAGCAACCAATAATGCATACAGTCCTTGATTTTGTCCCAAGTGGACTGTTCTTCGGGAGGTGTCAGGATGTTGACACCATGCTTTAGACGGCTATCCAATACTTCGGCATCCGTCAAACCTGTGTAATGATGTTTCTGTGCCATTGTATTATTCCTTTTGTGATTTATTCATTAAATTCTTCTTCTGTAATAATACTTGTGGAAAAATCTTCATAGCGTTGGTCTCTTTCGACCTTAATCCGCAAACTGAATGAAACGGACTCTAACGAACCTACATTCCCGAAGTCAAAGAAATCATTGGATTTCTCGTATACAACATTTCTTGTAAATTTACCTTCTGCATGGTGGCCATCACTGTGAGACATCCAATCATTACCGTAGGCAAATTTCAAATAGTATTTCCCGGCGGGTATTTCGTTAATTGTGGTGTGGGAATTATGTTGCACAAACATGTACCTTACAGTCTCTCCAGTTTGTATGTCAACAATCTTAATAACCATATCGGCATCTCCACCCAATTCAATATCAAAGTAGTTATCTACTATTCCCAACTGGGCAGTAACACCATACTCTTCCGGCATATCCCCTTTTCTCGGATTTCCCATTCTCCATCCATCATCCAGCAGCTGCTGTTGATAGATTGTCGGTTCATTGGATGACTCATTTGTGTTAGTATGAGTAATACACGACATGAGTAATACAATGGTGAGCAAGATTGATTTTTTTCTCATCGTTGGTTTATATTATGATATGTATAAGGTCAATCAAAGCGTAGAAAAGTAATAGAGCACCTATAATGTAACATGTCCATTTTATGAATTTATGCCAGTGCTTCTTTAATTTGGCATTCACTAGGGTCGGTAATACCAATATTATGAACAAAGACAGAATTATTTTAATTACTATTCCTGTCATCATTTTTACTTATCGTATTTCATTTTTAAAAGGGTGCTACCATCAGTAAGCATCGTGGTAACA
Source organism: Bacteroidales bacterium (assembly GCA_017530105.1). GTDB lineage: Bacteria > Bacteroidota > Bacteroidia > Bacteroidales > P3 > Colimorpha. The sequence continues at coordinate 39,687 of JAFXMW010000073.1, read as the reverse complement.
CCCTTGATATAGGGTTAATAAACTTTCCCTTCGCGATAATAATCATTGACTTTTGCCTGAATCTCTTCATATCTGCTTCCCAAAGCCTTTTTGCGAGCAGCTCCATTTCCATAATTGCCACGGATGGTACGCCAAGCCTCCTCCTCTATTGTACCATTTGCTTCAGACATAGTCATACTACGTGAGGCAGATGCGTTGTTTTGTACAGTGGATTGAGGAACTTGAGTCTTCGGCGTAGCTTGCTGCTTGTTAGCTGGAGAGCCTTGGTTTTGCTGTGGCGAAGTATTCATGTCAGAGGCTTTCTGGGAAGGTTCTGGCGTAAGAGTTTCGTTTTGTACCGTTGATTGCTCATCGGTTGATTCTCCTGTACCATTCTCTTTAGACTCTGGTTCTGCCACGTTAGGAACATCCTGTGCGGGCACGTCTTCTTCTATTTGTTCTGTAGACTGTTCCAAAATGTCATTGGCATCACCTTTACCACGAGTCATCAAGAAAATGATGACACCACACACTAAAACTCCGACCAATAACCATGGCCACCATGGTTTCTTGGGCTTAGTTGGTGTTAAGGGTGCAGCCGTCACCTCGTTGCCAGTAGTTTTTTGGCGAAGTGAAACTTTTCTCTTAATCTGTGCCATAATTCAATCAAATCAATTGCAAATCAGGGAGAAGCCAGGAATCTCCTCGAATGCTGTGTTAAGGTCCATAACACGGCTTTCGTTCATAAGCGAATTTTCCCCATTGGCATTCTTGATGGAGCATACACAATAGACGTGGCCATGGTCTTCCGAATTTGCCAACACTTCCAGATAATCACCGGAGTCACTTTGCAACTCAATTCGAGCATGGTCTTGAGCGAAAGTTACATCCTCTCCGTCGATTGCAGCGCCATAGTTCACAACACAGACATAGGCTGTGTCGATTTCATCAAGACGAGCAACATTGATCTGCTCGACTTCCTCTCCACCAGGTTGGGGTTCTTTATTGTCGCCCATGTGAAGCATATACGGGAACTCGTTCAGATTACCCAAGTCGCTTTTTTTGTTGCGATACTCATTGCTGAACACGCCGCCGACCTCACCATTCTTCTTTTTGAAGAAGATACAGAGATCCTGGTCAGTATCTGTTCCCCATATAAGTTTGACTTTCAGCTTGCCATTGAAGGTAAAAGCTGCGGATTCCCCTTTACGTTTAAGGGTTACTTTCTTTTTTAATTGGACTTCTGCCATAACATTAATTTTTTTAAGATTAAAATTTGAAATCGTTTATACTTATCTTTTTTATTTCCTCTGGTTGGGTTTCATTATCGAAAAAGTCAATTCCAGTTTTGGGATTGTTTTTTATCGTAGGGTGTGGTTTTGTATCATCTTTTTTACTTGATGTCTTCTTTGTTGGCGAAGTCGTGTCATCCTCAAAGAAATCAGGTTTTGCTTGCTTAGTTTTTTCTTTAGGTTCTTTCCTCTTATTTTCTTTCGATTCTGGTTCTTTTCTGTGAGATACTGTCTTCTTTTTGCGAAGTTCCATCTCTAATACCTCTTCTGCCTTAAAAATTGCCCCCAAAAATTTCTTAGATACCGTCTGCTTATCTGGATATTGTTCTTGAAAATCCGTTAATATTTTTTTCGCATCACTTAATTTACTATCATTAATAAGCAATTGTATTAGGTCTATCTTTTGTTGATAATCTCTTTTTTCTTTTATTTTTTCAACCTTCCGTTGTGCTCTAACCAGTTTCTCATTAATATCCTTTTGGCTCTTTATTGCAAGGCTTTTCTTACAGAGAGAAACAACTTGCTCCCAGTCGTCATTAAATTCTGCAGAGTCAATTTGTTCTCGAATTTCCGACAACTGCGTTAAAGTCTTCCGTTTACTCTCTATTAGTCGTTTGACTGCATTAATTCTGTTTAGCCATGACTTTGCAAGCGAAGAATCAGTATCTTTAATTTTCTCATATAAAGATTGAAGGACTTCCATGTCTTCTTCCTTCTCCGCCTTGGAAAACTGTGCGGATAAGCCATCAATAAAAGATTTCCGTTCTGCTAAATGTTCCATCAATCTTAAAGCGTCCTCGTTTTGACTATCCAAATTGAGAATCTTATTCAATTCCTTCTCCGCACTCTCATACATCTGCTGCTTAATGTAAACATTGGCACTCGTAACAAAATCTTGAATGCGTGATGCTCTATTTAAGGCAGTTAGTGCATCTGTTTTTATGCGGCTTGCTTCCGCAGAATCCGGACAAAAATTAAGTGCCACCTCACTTAAAGCAAGGGCTTCTTGGTACCGTGAGTTGGAATAATATTCTTTCGCTTTGGTAATCGAATCAGTATATTGTTTGCTTGATAATTCCTCCTTTTTCAGATAGCCGATTGCATCAATTTTCTTCTTTTCCGCTTCTTCGTCCCCTGGTTTGTGTTTTAATGCCTGCTCGCAAGCATCAAGCATCTTTTGGTATTCTTGTTTTCCCTCATATTCATAAGCACTCTGCATTTCTGTTCGATACCATTTCTCAGCTTCTGTACGCGCCTTTTCCTCCTCTCCTTTTCTTTTCAGCTCTAACTCTGCATTTTTTTGTTCCTCCTCTTCACGTATGGCATTTTCAATACGAATACGTTCTGCATCCGCATCTTTCACAAACCTCTTTTCTATGGAAGAGAATTGGACATCATCAATGATAGGATACACTCCGAGGATTTCATACAATGATGAGGTCGGAATACGGAGTACTGCTTCGTTGTTTACTGTAAGTTTTCCTCTAATCGCCTGCTCAAACATGCTGTTGGTGAAAGTATCGCCGAGCATTACGATATTCTTAACTGAATATTTCGAGATTGTACGCGAAACTTCTCTTACAATGTCATTCACAACCGCATCGGTGCGTCTGTCTATATCCGAGGATTGTATTGTAACGCTTAATGTATTGTATTTTGCGTTTGCAAAATAGAAATTACCAATACAAAGTGGCCTCCCTTGACGTGTGGCATCAAGTCTCTGTATCCATTCCGTGCCAAAGAGTCTTTTTAATCGCTGACGTTCATATTCTTTTTCTTCCTTGGTTTTAAGATACGCATCATTCCAATTCGCTTTCTCAACCACATCTTCGACTAATGCACGAACTCTCACATCCATACCCATTCCTGGAAGACAATCAGCATTCATTCTAACAAACAAATCATCACTAAAACGATAAGTAGAGAAATACATGTTGTCTCCCAATGCATTAAGCACAAGAAGGTCTCCCGATAAATCAAGCCGTGATTTTCGCTGCAGCGATTCTAATGCAAGTTGTTCTGGCCAAGCAACACGAAGTTTTACACTGACCCCTGATTCTTCCAATTCTTCAATGAAAATTGAACGTGCTGCAGGCCCGATATTCTGAGAAAAGGAGATATATGAATTAATGTTATCCTTTTCTTTGAATGGGCTCTTCAAATGATCAAAAAGACCTGAGACAGAGAATATGTCCCGTAGTTCGCTTTGGTGGTCATACTGAGTGAACATCATTCGACTATCACAAATATTCTCAAAGATATCACCGTAATAGTGTATGTCACGATTAAGGCATGAGGTTTCGTATTGCTTACCATAAGTCACCTCATTGTGGGCTAGATCTTCGTAGAAATACAGCCAGATACGGTCCTCTCCATTAGGCAATCGAATGGTGCGGCAAATACCATCGGAACATCGAACTCCAATGATATAATACTTATCCACATATAGAACCAATTGTTCCATATACGTTTTAGAACACTTTTTCTATTAACACATTTTGCAAATAAAGTGCTTCCGCGATAATGATAGGTTGGTGATAATGGAACCCGTCAGAATTGTTGCGTAACGCTTTCTTGTATTCTGTGTCGTGATTTGTTATATTAGTCTTGAAATGATTTGGCAGCGAGGAAATGGCATCACTTAACAGATTTTTGGCATCTTTGCACAAATCAGTCTTTGTCGAAACAAAATCAAAGAATATTTGCATGAATTTCTCCAAATTCTCAGCTCTACCAAAATTAAAGTTATTCATGCTATTGGCAAAATAATCACCACTCAATTCCTCATCGACATTTATAACACGAGTACCTTGTCCATCGGTATACTGCACATTCCGTTCACCGCAAATATCACAATCGGCAGCTTGTGGGGCTTTGTTCAACATCTTCATATCACATAGACCACGGGCCACCTCAGACTTATTAAATTCGCTCGTTGAATTGTCGTATGTAACGGTCAAGTGCAGACTCTCGGACACGCAAGCTATGCCTGCATTAACGCAATCAGCATAATACTGACTTACAACTCTTGGTGCCGTAGCGTTGGAAAGCCAATGGAATAATCGACCTCCCTTGCCAAACGAGAAGATGTCAACATTTTGTACGCTGGAAAGTTGATTGTCTTTTATTGCTCTTCCTATCATCATACCGGAGTAGAAAAGCAGCATTCCTGTCACATATGCTGGTATAGTGAACACACGCTTCGCTCGCTCACTAAGAGAGGTATACAGGGCTTCATACTCATCTGATGTCTTCAATTGATCGAAAATATTATTCAAATAGTACGGAGCCTTTTCTTTACTACTTAATATTTCCTGGATATTCTCCACATGGAGATTCTTCACTTTACCGCTCTCATGGAATGTCACCAATGCTTTCCGGAACTCATCTGAACGGGTAACAGCACCAAAGAAAATACCTGCAGCCATTCGCACGCTACTTTCGCGCATCAGAGTGTCAGAGCTATCATGTCCCTTTGCAAGTAACAAAATGTCGCTTGTACTTCCTCCAACATCAATACCCAACATTATATTATTTGTTCCCAGAGCGTATTTTTGTCCTAAAGCAAAGCTGCAAACGGCTTCGGATTCTGTTGTGAGTGTGGGCAAAAGTGTCGGCTTTTTCCCCGAAATTGGGGTAAGAGAGCATAACATGTTAAACGTCTGCTCAAGAATATTCCTGTCGGATTCCATCATAGAGCCAGGGTAACCCCATCCTATCTGCGTAGGTCTTATCTGATGTGTGTAAAGATATGCACATGCTTGAACCCATACTGTCTTAAGGAAGGCTCGTTTTTTCATCAACCCTTTATCATCATCAAGCCATTTCATATTGTAATGCATAGTTCCAGCCTGTGTGGTAATGACATATTCTGTCATTTCACGGACTTGAACGTTGGGGCGATAAACGGGAACACCTCCTGAAATCTCATCAGACTGACTATACGGGTTAAATCTGGAATCATGTTCGTGCAACCACGATTTCACCTGTCCATCAAGTGACGGATAATTGCTAAAGAATAGCAGTTCATCATTTGTAGCCAGCGAGCGCATATCCATATTTTCCCGTCCGACCATAACCGCACGATAATTCTCGAATTTTATTGGTTCTGGTCCACGGTTGTCCGCATTGAAAAAAACGCAAGTATTATTGCTTCCAAAATCGAAACCAATAATAGCATTGCTCTTCATATCGACAGAGGAGAGGTCTTTAACCTTATCGCTGCGTAAAACGAGATATCCCGCCCGATAGTCTTTGCCACCATCTTTAGCTGTGGCGACCAAACCAAAAATTGGTTTATCAAATTCAGATATATTATATTTAGGAAGAGACTCGTCAATACCCGACTGATATTTAACAAGTTGTTTTACCTCAACCTGTTTTGTCTCTCCCGCACGAGGCTCATAGTCAGCGGTCAGTATTTCGCCATCAATAGTCTTAATCAACTGTCCACCAACCTTAAACATGGGAACAAACTTCTGTTTGGCCTCATTTGTAAACTCGGAATAAACGTAATATTTATTCCAATTTTCCGAAACGAAATTCGGCCACATAATGACCTTTGCAGGAATAACTTGCCAACTTATAGTATATTCACGCTTGTTCAATTTTGTCCATTCTCCATCTATCTCCACCTCCATTGTAACAGCCAGTTTGCCCGCATCAGTTATTTCGGCCGATAATTTCGCATTGCCATCATTGCGTTGTCCCAACAAACCGCCAAGCTTGTTTTGAAATATCTCCAGACCTCGTTCAGACAATGGCAATGTGAAATAGCTGCAACTACCATCACGAATATCTTTGACCGTAAGGTAATGCATGACACTATCACTTAATTTTGGATTAGTGTCTTTCTCTTCCGTCCAACCGACAACAAATCGCTCCGAACTAAGCAGTCCTTGAATATCGCCAACCTGTTTGTAGCCCTCTCCATCAGAATAGCTAAATGTAAAATCAGGTTTTAGATAAACCGGCACTTCGCTTTTAAGCAAGATTGAGAATGGACATTGAAGGTTGTCGTATTGAGCGATTGGGCCACGCTCCGATAATGTATTGCCACCTTTTTTCTTTAGCTCAGATTCCCAATCACGGCTCAATTTCTTGAATCCATCGATACTTAATTTTGGATTTCCATTACGTTGGGAATTAAGCATCTTTTCAAAAGACGCAGCATTGGAGTTCATGTTTTTCACAAAAAGATATACTTTTTGCAAACTCGAAGGATCCAAATATTTGGTAGGGTCTTCAAAAACTCCATTGCGGTACCATGGAATATCTGTTGTGTCACCGGAGAGATTAGAATAATCAACTCCCGTAAAGAAAGCTGTCATTGGAGATGTTCCTCCAATAAGAGTGTCATTATAGTAGATTAATTGGATGTATGGTTGTGCATCCGGCGATGCAGCAAGAGCCTCTTGGTTACTCCACAAGTCCTTGTCGGAGAATAGCATTCTGCCAAAAGCTGAAACTATGTTGTATTCATCTCCATTCAACGGCATGTAGATTGGGTCGGAGATTCTAATACGGTCTCCAAATAACCCCAGAACAGCAACTAATCCCTTCCACTCACCTACAAGTATCTGGTAAAATTGAGTCAAACCAGCCTCCTCAATGTTTGGGTCTGGATGCGTTATTGTATCAAATGCAAACTTGAACAGTTTTGCTCTCGCCCAGGGCGACGGTACGCCTGATATTAAGGCGTTTATTTTGTCAGCAGTCAAATTTTCCAATAACTTGCCAGTATTTATTCCCTGTACATAAGACACGGCATCATCAAGTGTGTTCCACACACCCTGTGACCCTGTCTTTTGTGTATAACTCTTTATTAGTAATGCCTTTGCCATTGCTACATTCTCCTTAATTAATTTAGAACTTATAGACAGAAATTAGTGTATCATAGATACGTTTCAACATCTGCTCATGTCGATTTGTGAATGAAGCAGACATGTCGTCTTTCCCATCATAAACCTTCAAAAAGTTCTCTTTTATCTTGTCGTATTTGTTCCCAAACAGTTTCACAGAAAAACCATTGTCGCGGCAAACACCTTCGTTGCGGAATGGCTGATTCCAATCGGATTTTGTCTGCTCTTTTACCGTTTGTGGCGCAAACATTTCTGCAGCGAAAAGAAATTTGTCACTTCCTCCTGCAGAACGATGTAGTTGTCGCAGCCAACCTTCACTCAAGACATCATCGCCTCCCGCCTTAAAATGGTATAGAGCGAAATAGTCCTTAAGATTTTTAATCTGTTCCGGATTTACGTCCTCAAAACCGGAAATTTTAGCCGCACCGTTCTGTAATGAAGACACAAAATCATAGACAGGGTTGTTGCAAAGTATTGATAAAATGGTCAACATGGACATCTTCTTGGCAAATTCTTCCGCTCTCGCTTGTCCCACCAAGTCCTGAAATTCCATCTTGCCATTATCATTAATGGAACGATACTGATAGTCGGCTTTTTTGTTTGTCTTATTTGTCTGCAACACATCTTCCTCAACTTTCAAGAAATCAAGCGCTGCACAAGCGGCAAACAATTCAATGTAGTGTGAGTCATTCTTTTGTTCCGAACCTCCAGTAATGGTTTTTGCACCCGATTCCGTTTTTTGAGGCATTGGGTCCCAATCCATCCCAGGAGTTCCAATCATGTAGAATTTCTGATATGTTGTCTGAACGGTAGCATCATCTTGATAGAACATCATTGCGACTTGAGAGTTAAGCGCAAACTTATCCGAAGTCGCAATTATCTTTTGTTCCTTACGTTCTGTTGCCGACGGGAGGTTAAACTTGAAATATGCGGTGAGTAACGTTGAACCAAAGTAAGCATTTTGCATTACATTGGAAGCACCCTTGGAGATAATACCTGCTGCTTTTGCGATGGCCTGCGGAATAATAGGAATGGACGACGCACCAGTACCACCGAACACAGAGCCTAAAATAAACACACGTGGCTTACCATTGCTGGATGCTGCAATAAGACTTTGGAGAAACCTTTTCAAATCATTATTGAAATCGCTTTGCACAGCCTCAATGATTGAGTGGTACATCATCATTGAACCCAAATGCGTTTGTGCACGGTATCCATGACGTAAATTAAATTCTTCAACATCGCCAGAGAATACCAAATCTGCCAAATCGGATGCATTCCTATTATTATAATGTGTGTCATCATAGCCGAAAACGTCCTTGAATGTGCTTTTTTGTTCGTAATTCGGACTAAACTCATAGTATTTTAGATTGGCGGAAAAGAAACAGTCCTTTCCTGTAGTCCTGTTGGAAGAATCTAAATCCTTCACATTCAAATATGCATCTTTAACGGCTTTAAGTCTGGCAAAATTGCCATTGTTTTTATCCGTGTCAAGTGCCAATAAATGTACAGTGGTGTCATCAAGCATTCCCATGGCACAGAGATGAATGAATGACTCAATGCATCTCATTCCAGTTCCGCCGATACCTAAAACAAAGTATTCCATATCAGACTATTTTTTCTTGTTTGCAGATTTGAAGAATATGGTCGCAAATTTTGATTTGCGAAACACCAAAGAACCAATCAACCCAAGCAAGGCATACCCTATCACAATTATTACCAAGCACAATAGATTGGTCATGGCAAACTTATCTTGCAAAGGCATCTTGGTTATTGTTCCAATAACAACCAGCTGATTGTATAGCCAAAAACCCAATGCAAAAACAACACAAATAATAGCTGACCACAGCCTGCGCCTTACATACGAGCGGTCATTTCTTGGCTGATATGCAATCATCTGCGCCACAATCACCGAAATGGAAAAAGCCACCAACATAGCGATTACGGCATAAACATAGGTACTGCCCTGCAGGGATTCCAATTTTTGGATTGTTGTGATTTTGTTCATATCGATTGTTTTTAAAATTTTATTGTTTCTACATATTATTTTTTCCAGAAAAGATATACACGGAATATATAACCTGGTCTTTCATTAAATTTTTGACATTTGGATTGCCCAAAGCATTTCTAATACTTGCCACAAGAGATGTATTCATTTCTCCTGGTTTATTTATTGCGGGGAAGACAAACATTTCTTCTGCTTGGGATTTATCCTTGAAATTATTATTATACCCGCTAACAACAAAATCTAATTTTAGCAAATTCTCGTCTTTTGTGTTAAGAAAGGATGGGTCAAAATTATTGACATCAAAATATACATCCAATCTGCCATGATTATTAAATTCTTTTTTATCCAACTTAATAAAATTGTCTTGGTAAATTATGGAAATAGGGTTGTTTAAAGCAATTTGCAAGGGCTTCTGACCATTATCCATCATCATACAAAAGTTCTGGTATTCCTCACTAATATTGCATATTCTTACATCCACATCACTAATGCGGAAACAGCTACCTCCTGAATTTCGGTCAAGAACAAGCGACAGTACAGCTTCACCATCAGGCAAAGGCGCACCATCATCAGTAGTTGCACAAGCAATGTATTTGTAAATATCTTTCCATGTCAACTGATCCCATATTTGAACCTCCGACCATCCATTACAATGGGTTGGACTACACATAAAGTTTTCATTTGGGGTAGACGAATTGTTGTTCCCTTCCGTGAGTAATGTAAAGTGATTAGCTGTTAGACGATATTGACCAATCAAGGGATGGCTTTTCAACGATACGGTACTCACAATAAAATCATATATATTTCCTTGATATTTGGTATCAGTGAAAATGAAATAAAAGCGTTTTTTATTGTATGTTTTCCCTTTATACCTTTCTTTGTATGGTTCGGAAAACACAAATATTTCGTGACCACGACTTAACCATTTTACAATTGCCGTTTCCATCCATGGATTATTTGGATTGCTTCCAGAAATGGTGGGTTGATAATACTCGCCATCTGTAAGCAAAATTCCTTCACAATTCCCGTTGGCAATTCTCTCAGCAGCTGTTTTAATATCTGCATAATTTATTTCCGACACAGATTTAAGTAATTGGTATTTATCACCTTCTTCCGGTATAATATCTTTTCCTTTTATTGAATAATACTCTCCGATATTGTCGCTGGTCAATACGGCTACCATATCGTTATAAAACTTAGACCCATCATTCATGGCATTAGCAATACACGTAGAATTATCAACATATAAGGCGACCTTCTGCATCTCAATTTTATCCAATTGTTTCCCAAAATACACAGCACTGAAATCGTCTATCTTGCTGTCATCCATATAGTCACCATCGATGCAGCAGCTTATCAAAAAGAACGTACAGAGGATTCCAATAAAGAATGGAATTAGATGTATTCTCTTATTAGATAATTCTTTCCCTATTTTATATTTTGCATTCATACTGATTACTTTTTGCCTTCCTGAGTTCCCAGCGGGTGGCGTTAAACTACAATAAAAAAGCATAGAACTCGTGTTGTGCAGTCCTATGAAACTGAGGCATCGCCAAACGCCTTACCCAAATAGAAACTGATTGAACCTTATCCTATGCCCCCAGTATGCTGAAGCCAGAACGGCCAACATAAAGGCAAAGCAAAAGGCATTAGTATCAGAGTCCTTGGGTTGAATTTTTGGCGAAATTTCAGTTTTCGGACCTTACAAATGCTTTTTTCGCATCGTTCGGCGTGACTTGCGCCGAAATCGAGTGCAAATATACACATTTTTTCAATACTAACGCCTTTTTTTAATAAGGTTCTTTATAAAACACTTACTATCAGTTGGATTATTTTTTCTTTTATGCAATTATAATGCCGGCAAAGTGCTGCTCTGACTTTATTTCACATGGGAAAACACACTTCCTTTTTCTTCACATTTTCCCATCATACTCTTGGTCCCTATACCGTTTACTGGAATAACGAAATAGGATTTGTACCAGTGAACGTGTCCGTGTCAAAATGGTGCTTTATTATGTGATTCTCGACAGGTGAAACCTTTTCTCGGACAAAATGACTTCTTGTAATTGCTTTGGCTCAGACAGCATGTAGCACACCCCTGCCCCTCTGATAGAAGGGACTGTTGTCGATGATGTTTCATGCAACTTCTAATTTTTCTGACATCTCAAAAAAAATTCGTATCTTTGCAAAAAAAAGTTAGTCATGCCTGAGATATGTAGATTTTTTGGTATCATCATTTTGATGTTCCCCGATGACCACAACCCTCCGCATTTCCATGCGAAGTATGGTAACTACAAAGCTCTCATATACATCAATAAGGGAGATGTGGAAGGTCGATTCCCTCGTAAGGAGTTAAACAGGGTTTACCAATGGTTGGACTTGCATTACGATGAACTTATGGCTAACTGGGAGCGTTTGAAAAAGGGCGAAGAGCCATTACCAATAGAACCTTTAGAAAAATGATGAATATGGAACATTTTGAACCTATTAGAGTAGTTGATGTGGAATACCTGCATGATTATGTTATGGAATTAGAGTTCAGTAATGGTGAACGCCGTATTGTCGACTTTGAGCCATTCTTGCACGGTAAATACAAAGAGGATTTACTTGATAAACATAAGTTTATTCAGTTTGGACTTACAGATTGGACTTTGGAATGGTTCAACGGGGTTGATTTCGCCCCCGAATTCTTATACGACCACAGCACTGCGGCATAACACGCGGTTTGCGCTGGCTCCGCCAGCAGGTAGCACACCCCTGCCCCTCTGATAGAGGGGACTGTTGTCGTTGGCCTTTCTTCATTCCCTCTCCTACGGAGAGGGTGGTTGGGGCGGAGGGGAGGGCTGGTTTTTCTGTTTGTCCGTTCGTTCGGCGTGAGTTCTCCCATATTTCTCCCATATTTCTCCCATGCAGGATGGGAGAAATATGGGAGAACTGAGGGTTAAGATAGGGTGAACGAGCGAAGGTGCCCTGCCGTTGCTCGGACGGGAGGGGGTCTTGGGGAGAATGATTTGCCGGGGGAATTACCGCTGGTGGGCCTGCCGGAGGAGGAGACTGTGGATGTGGGCTACCTGGCGGGCGCGGGGATTGCCTTCGTAGTTGAGAATGACGTAGTCGGCACGAAGCATCTTGTCTTCGGCGGAGAGTTGGTTGGCGATGCGGGCCTGGAGCTGGGCACGGGTGGCATGGTCGCGCTGCTCGAGCCGCCGCAGGCGTTCTTCGAGTTCGACATAGACGCAGACGACTTTGTCAACTAAACGGTCGAAGTCGTATTCGTAGACGATGGCGCTCTCGAACAGGAGGTAGGGGGCTGCGGGGTGCTGCGAGGCGAAGAGGAGGAAGTCGTTCCACACCCGCGGATGGATGAGGGCATTGAGGCGTTGCAGGGCTTCGGGGTCGGCGAAGACGATGCGGGCTATGGCCTGCTTGTCGACGGTGCCGTCGGGACGGAAAACATCGTTGCCGAAGAGGGCGCGGATTTGCTGCAGGAAGTCAGGGTCGCTGTAATAGGCTCCCGCCACTTGGTCGGCCACAAAACAGGGGACACCGAGTTTAAGGAACTCGTGGAGTACGGTGGTTTTGCCGCACCCGATGCCGCCGGTGAGGGCTACGAGCAGGGGACTGCCTGTGGGGTTCATGGAGGGGTTAGTTTTTGATGATTACGTATTGCAGCGAGGAGGGCGAGACGGCTTTGACACGGGTGTTGTCGGGGAAACGGGTGATGCGCACGGGGAGTTCACCGCTCTTGTCGTCGGAGTTGTAGGTGACTTCCGCCTCGACTTGTCCGGTGGTGAGGAGGTCGTAGCTGTTGACGGGTACCCAGAGGGTTACGTTGACTCTTTCGGGTATGACACGGAGTTTGACACGGCTGTCGGGGCTTTGGGGGGTGACATTTACCATTATGGTTTTCTCGACATACTGCTCGACGGGGAGGAAGATGCGGATGCTGTCGGTGGTGGAGTGTACGTTGCTATACTCACGCCACACGGGTTCGAGGGCAAGGGTATGCCAGCCGCTGTCGCGGATGCCGTTGAGTTCGGATGGTTTGGTGACGATTTCGGTGATTTTATCCATTTTTTCGGGGTCGCCGAAGAGCCAAACGGTGTCGGGTTCGATGACGGGGATGCCGGAGAGCCCCCGCTGGTCGGAGAAGTGGAAGGTGACATTGTGCAGGCGCGGGACATAGGCTTTGCGCACACGGCTGGTGAGGGTAAGGTGCAGGCTTTCGGCTGGGGAGGAGATGCCATGGGTGCCGACGAATCCCATCTGTTTGACCACATCGCCGAGCAACACGCTGTTCACTTTTATGACGGTGTCGGAGGAGGTATGAATCACATAGGGTGTCCGCTGCACAATGTAGTGTCGCGCAATGGCTTGGAAGCAGTTGGAGTTGACGACTACCGGCAGGACGGTGTCGGCACTGGTGGCCACATAGCTCGAGGCGTCGTACCCACTCCATTGCAGGGGCACGTCGAGGGGGTAGTCGTCGTGTTCGGACATGGTGGCCATGAGCCAGACAATAGTCGTGATGATGAGTATTATCCAGAACGACTTGTGACGGAACATGGGTTCAGGGGTTTAGGAATTATGAATTTTGAATTATGAAAAAAGTGGAAATGATAAACGATGGCTATCGCTTATTCACGCAATGCTCATAACTCAAGATTTCACAACCGTCGGCAGTCGGCTCACTTTCTGTCAGCGGGCTGCTCGGGGATGGGCTGTACCATGGATTTCTCCACTGTGACGACAACACCGTTGGAGATTTCGACATCGATGGTATGTTCGGCCACTTCGTGGACTTTGCCATAGATGCCGCCGCTGAAGCTGACACGGTCGCCTTTCTTAAGGCTTTCGCGGAAGAGTTTTTCCTTCTTGGCTTGTTTCTGTTGCGGACGAATCATGAGCAGCCACATGATAACAACGATGAGGATGAGCCAAATCAACATGCTGCCGCCTGCTCCACCTTGGGCTTGAAGTAATACTAAGAGTGTGTTCATTTGCATTAAGAATTAAGAGTTTGTGATAATAAATTTAAATTACTGATTTAATAAGATACCTGTGCGGTAATTTTAAGGATGTTGCGACTGGGCTGGGCGTTGGAGTTTACGGTGACCTCCTGGTATTGCTGCCCTGTCTTGCCCTGCGAGTTAAAGGAGACGGTGACGTAGCCGTCTTTGCCCGGGGCGATACGTCCGCGCGGGTAGTCGGCCACTGTGCATCCGCAGGTGGCAGAGCAACCGCTGATGACGAGGTCGGCAGAGCCGGTGTTGCGGAAATGAAAACTGTAGGAGATGCTTTCGCCTTGGGTGATACGGCCGAAGTCGTGCATGTCGCAGTCGAAAGTGATGGCGGGAATGGAGGCAGACTGGTCGTAGCCTGTGGCACTGTTGGGGTTGTTGATGAGGTCGACATCGATGTCGCTTGAAGGAGACTGTCCGCCGCACGAGGCGAGACACAGGAGCAGGAGCAGGAAGATGGGGGTGAACAGTGTTTTCCTCATTTATTGCCCTCCTCTAACATTGTGGGGTCGATGAGGCCGCGGCCTGATTTGTTGATGCGACCGGCGGAACGCAACTCGATGATGAATTTGTCGAGGATGCCGTTGATGAAGAGTTTGCTGCGCTCGGTGCTGAATTCTTTGGAGAGTTCGATATATTCGTCGACGGTGACGCGCTCGGGGATAGAGGGGAACTCGGTGAGTTCGGCGACAGCCATGTTGAGCAGCAGGACATCCATGCCGGCGATGCGCTCAAACTCCCAGCCGCGGAGATGGCGTCGAATCATTTCCTCCACTTCGTTGCCGCGCCGCAGGGTGAACAGGAGCAGTTGACGTGCGAATTCGAAGGCTTCGACATCCTTCTCAAAACGGTCGTCGTGCATGAGGGGGATGACGGTGGCCTCGTCGAGGGTTTCGTCGAGGGTTTTCATCATCATGAAGTTGTACTGGGCTATCTGGTCGAAGTCGTCCTCCCACATGAGGCTCTGGGGGCAGATAAGTTCGCGGAGCATCTCATGGTTCATCAAGAATTTGAAGAGCTTGAGGATGAATTGCTGGTCGGCCTCGAAAGTCTGCTCGGTGGCAAGATACTCGGCATAATCGGGGAGTTTGACGAAATTGACATAAGCCTGACGGAAAACCTCGTCGTACTCTACCCCACCCCAGTTGACATTGGCATCCTTGCAGTGCTGCCGATAGTCGTAGTTTTGCGCCAACTTTTGGATGAAGAGGTTGTTGGGGAGTCGGCGGTTGGGGTTGAGCTCGGCCTCGGTGGGGAGGTATTTGTGCTTTGCCTCGTTAATCATGGAGTCGGCCACTTCGACGAAATGAACCATGGAGGAGAGCTGGATGGTTCCCAAGTCGTTGAAGCGTGAGATACAATGTTTGAAATTGTTTTCGGCAACGGCAAGGTCTACGGGGTCGGCATGGACGGCATAGACAATCTGAAGCACTTTGGAACGGAGGAAATGACGGCTTAACATCTTATACGGAAAATTTGATATTGTTCACTAATGGGCAATTCACAATGGAGGGATTGCGTTAGACTACGATATTGATAATCTTGTTGGGTACAAACACAATGCGTTTGGGTTCTTTGCCATCGAGCCACTTCTGACCACGGCCGTCGGCCTTGACGGCGGCGATGGCCTCCTGCTGGGAGATGCCCATGGGGAGGTCGAGGGTGAAACGCATCTTGCCGTTGAAGGAGACCGGATAGGTGAAACTGTCTTCAACAAGCATCTTCTCGTCGTACTCGGGCCAGGAGGCCTGACAGACGGAGGTGTCGTGGCCAAGCTGGTGGTAGACCTCTTCGGCAATGTGGGGGGCGAAGGGTGCCAGGAGTATGGACAGGCAGTCAACCACCTGACTGGAGACCGTTCCTTTGGCAAGGAGGTCGTTGACGCAAATCATGAAGGTACTGACGGAGGTGTTGAACGAGAAACGCTCGATGTCGTCGGTAATCTTCTTGATGGTCTGGTGGAGTATTTTCTGTTCTGCCTTGTCGGGTTCGGCGTCGGTGCGGCTTTCGAAGAGTTTCCAGAACTTCTTTAGGAAGCGGAACACACCTTCTATGCCGTTGGTGTCCCAGGGTTTGGCCTGCTCGACGGGGCCGAGGAACATTTCGTAGAGTCGGAGGGTGTCGGCGCCATAGCGTGCCACGAGGTCGTCGGGGTTCTGGACGTTGTACATGGACTTGGACATCTTCTCGATTTCCCATCCGCAGACATATTTGCCGTCCTCAAGTTCGAAGCGTGCATCGGCAAACTCGGGCCTCCAGGCTTTGAATTTCTCTATGTCGAGGATGTCGTTGTTGACAATGTTGATGTCGACATGGATGGGGACAGTGGTTTCTTCGCGTCCGGGGATATTCTTGGAAAGGAAGAGGTTGTTGTCTTCCTTACTGCGATAGACGAAGTTGGAACGGCCTTGGATCATGCCTTGGTTGATGAGCTTTTGGAAAGGCTCCTGCTTGACACTGAGTCCGATATCGTAAAGGAACTTGTTCCAGAAACGGGCATAGATAAGGTGGCCGGTGCCGTGTTCGGCTCCTCCGATATAGAGGTCGACATTCTGCCAATAGTTGACAGCCTCGTGGCTGAAGTAGGCGTTGTCGTTCCACGGATCCATATAGCGCAGGTAATAGCCGCTGGAGCCGGCAAAGCCGGGCATGGTGCTGAGTTCGAGTGGGAAGACATTGACATTGTCGATAAGGCTGTTGTCCACCACGCAGCGGTTCTTCTCGTCCCAAGCCCAACGGGTGGCGTGGCCTAATGGGGGTTCACCGGTGGCAGTGGGCTTGAAGTCTTTGACTTCGGGGAGACAGAGAGGCAGGCACTCCTCGGGGAGGGTGTAAGGATGGTTGTCCTTATAATATACAGGGAAAGGTTCGCCCCAGTAGCGCTGACGGCTGAAGATGGCATCGCGCAGGCGGTAGTTGATTGTGCGGTAGCCGATACCCATTTCCTCGATTTTGTCAATGACGGCTTTCATGGCGTCCTTGACTGTCATGCCGCTGATGAAACCACTGTTGACGCTGTAGCCGGTCTTGCTGTCAAGACTCTCCTCCCAAGTGTCGGGATCGGTGAGGTTGTTGGGGTCGAGGGCGACAACTTGGCGTATGGGAAGGTTGAAATGGCGTGCAAAGGCGAAGTCACGGCTGTCGTGAGCGGGGACGGCCATGATGGCACCGGTGCCATAGCCTGCAAGGACATAATCGGAGACCCAGATGGGGATGCGTTCCTGAGTGAGGGGGTTGACGGCAAAGGCGCCTGTGAAGACACCGCTGACTTTCTTCACCTCGGCTTGGCGTTCACGCTCGGAGCGGTTCTTGGCCCAGTTGACGTAGGCCTGCACCTCCTCGCGCTGTGCGGGGGTGGTAATCTGGTCAATCATCTCATGCTCGGGGCAGAGAACCATGAAGGTGACCCCGAAGATGGTGTCGGGACGGGTGGTGAAAATCTCGAAACTGTCGACAGGCTGGGGTACGCCCTGGTTGATATAAGCCTGAGCACCCGGAAGGACATCGGCATTGGCTTTGACGTCCAAGGGGAACCATACGGCGGCACCTTCGCTGCGGCCTATCCAATTGCGCTGTATTTCTTTGAGCGAGTCGGTCCATTCCACATCCTCCAAGCCGTCGATGAGACGCTGGGCATAGGCGGTGATGCGGAGGCTCCACTGGCGCATGAGCTTGCGCTCGACGGGGTAGCCGCCACGGACACTCAGTCCGTTCACCACCTCGTCGTTGGCCAGCACCGTGCCCAGGTCGGGGCACCAGTTGACCGGGATGTCGGCAAGATAGGCCAGACGGAAGTTCATCAGATAGTCTTCGCGCTCGCCTTCGGTCATTTCCGACCAAAGTTTGCCGCTCTCGGTAGGCTCCGTGCTCTGCTCGAGTTTTTTCACCAGTTGGCTAATGGGGCAGGCTTTGTCGAGCTCCTTGTCATAATAATGATTGAAGAGTTGGATGAAAGTCCACTGTGTCCATTTATAATACTTGGGGTCGCAGGTACGCACCTCGCGCTCCCAGTCGAAACTGAATCCAATCTTGTCCAGCTGCTCGCGGTAGCGTTGGATATTCTGCTCGGTGGTGATGGCGGGATGCTGACCCGTCTGGATAGCATACTGCTCGGCAGGAAGGCCATAGGCGTCATACCCCATGGGGTGCAGAACGTTAAAGCCCCTCAAACGCTTGTAGCGGGCAAAGATGTCGCTGGCGATGTAACCTAACGGGTGACCCACATGCAAACCTGCACCAGAAGGGTAAGGGAACATGTCGAGGACATAGTAATGAGGTTTGTCCGACTGATTCAGGCAACGATAGGTGTGGTTCTCACGCCAATATTCCTGCCACTTAGATTCAATTTCGTTAAAGTAGTAATCCATATCAATATATTACCTGCGGATATATCCGCACTCACTTTTTTATTTTTCCCATTGTCTGCGGACACTCTCCGCCTTTTATATGCTGTGTCAAAACAATTTACAATACTATCCGTAAAATATGACTTATTGCAAATATACAGAATATTTTCTATTCCACAACTTTTTTTTCAATAATCGGAGAAGCAAGCCGCAATACATCCCCTACTTTGCCTTCGCCGACATGGTGCGGAGGGTGTTGATGGCGGCCTTGTAAACGGGGTCTTCCTCCTTCATGATGCGGTAGTAATGCCCACGTCCGAAAAGGCGGTCGGCCACCAAGGCTTTCAACTGCTGGTGAAGGAAATAGTCGGACTGGCGCAGGGCGTTGGATTGCATTGTGAGCGTCCGATAAGAGGAGTCTTGCACCGAGTCAATCGCCACACCTTTGCCGGCGGCATAGGCTATGAACGCCGAATCGACATTCAACCCTTCATAGTTGGACAGGAATGTGTCGTAGTCCCTCACCAGCGAGTCCCCGCGGTACAGGTCGGCCCAATACTGGGGGAACTGGCCGAGGATGCCCTTGCGGCGGCAGTCCTGATAATAAGATGATGCCGGAGTGGTGTCGAGGGGAATGAAGATGTCGGGCATGATGCCTCCCCCGCCATACACTGTGCGTCCTCCCGAAGTCTTGAACTTCAACGAGTCGGGGAACTGGATAGAATCGGCCGTAAAGAGCTCGCCATGCTTGTAGCGGCGTTGGATGTCCTTGTTGTATTCGTCGGTGCCGTCCTCGTAGGAGCGCTGGATGCACCTGCCCGAGGGGGTGAAATAGCGTGCCGTGGTGATGCGCACCTGCGAGCCGTCGACAAGGTTGAACATGGTTTGCACCAATCCCTTGCCATAGCTGCGGCGGCCTATTATCAAACCCCTGTCCCAGTCCTGCATAGCCCCGCTGACAATCTCCGATGCCGAGGCGCTGCCCTCATCAATCAGCACCACCAGATTGCCGCTGCGGAAGGATCCGAAACGGTTGGCACGGAAATCCTGCCGCGGACGCGACCGGCCCTCTTGGTACACTATCAGTTGTCCCCTCTTCAGAAACTCGTTGGCCATGCCGCAGGCTATATCCAGAAAACCGCCCGAATTACCACGCAAATCCAAGATCAGCGATTTCATACCCTGGTCTTTCAACTCGTTCAACGCCTTGCGGAACTCGGTCACCGACGTGCGGGCAAAGCGCAACAGGCTGATATAGCCAATCGAGTCGTCCTCCATGAAATAAACCTCGATGGAATGGATGGGGATTTTGTCGCGCTCGATATAGAAAGTGATGGAGTCTTTGCCACGCAACACATCCGTCACCACTATGGTGCCTTTTTTACCACGCAGATGTCTAAAGACAAAGGAATTGACAGCACTGTCGCCCGTGGCGTTGATGCCGTCCATGCGCAGAAACTTGTCGCCGGAAAGCATACCCACTTTCTCGGCAGGGCTACCGGCCAAGACCTCCTGCACACGGATGGTGTCGTCCACCACCGAGAAAGAAATTCCAACCCCCTCGAAATTGCCCTGCAAAGCCTCGTTGGTGCGTTGCACCTCCTTGGCAGGGATATAGATGCTGTGGGGGTCGAGGGTGCGGAGAATATGGCGTATAGCCTCCTCGCTCAACTTGTCGGTATTGGGATCCGACACATACTGGGTCTGCAGCAGGTTCATCACCTGCCCCAGCCGTTCCATGCCGGGGACGCTGTCGGCCACGGTGACTTTTTTCTTACCCAAAAGACCCTTGAAAAGCTGTGCCTGAGCAGGAGCTACCGCCAACGACAGCAAAATGGAAAGAATGACAAAACGTTTCAAGTCTCAGAATAGAAATTGATGAATTGTTTACTGAATGAAATTACAAATAAGTGGGAACATGATTCTTATTTCGCGATTACCGATTCGAACGATGCTACCACTGCCACGGTGCGTGTGTTGGAGATTTTGAAAAAGCATGTGCCGCCCTCGGCGGGAGTGCCGTAGGCATCCACCTGCACCGATTCGGTGGGCTGTGTTTCGGTCAAAAACTCTATGGCGAAACGGAACGGGTTCATGCCCGGATACTGCCACAAATGGCTCTCCTGCACCGATTCCGCCGCCTTGCCGGGCGTGGCCTCGGTCGGGGGCAGATTGTCGAACACCCATTTGATGTACTCCGCATTGTTGACATGGAAGGTATGGTCCAGCATCGATGGTTTGACGGGGAACTGAGCCATTGTCACCGCCTCGCCGGCATCCCTTGGGATACGCAAACGGTCAAGGCTTTCGCGGCTTGTGGCGCAATCCGCGTGGGTGTCAATCCCTGCCCAATAGTCGCGGATACGCACTGCCTTGCGGGTAGCCATGTCGATAATGACCCAATAGGTGGAGCATGTCGCCGCCACCCCTTTGTCGTCGAGCAGCTGAAACTCGCGGAACGCAAACAGCCCGTCGGTGCCGCGCGACCAAGTCCTCACAGTCACCGTCTCCCCTTCCATTGGCAAACGGTTCACCTCGTAATACATGCGGCACAGCACCCACGCCTTGCCGCGCTCTATCAGTTGTCGGAAACCCATCTGGGCGGTCTCGGCATGGTGTCCGGCCGACTCCTGCAACAACCGCGCCAGCCCCCACATGGTGAGCGTGTCGCGGCAGTCGCAAAGGTAATTGGGTATTGTTACGGTATCGGTGTAATACATAAAATAGAGTCTTTACATCCTTTCAGGCACCTCGATACCGAGGATGTGCATCGCGTTCTTAAGCGCATAGGAAACCAGCGAGCAGAGCTTCACGCGGAACAGGCGAAGCGACTCGTCGGTTTCGCGCAGGATGGGCGTATCCTGGTAGAAACTGTTGAAATTCTTAGCCAAATCGTAGGCGTAGTTGGCCACCATTGCCGGGCTGTAGTTCTCGGCAGCCGAAGCCACCACTCCCGGCATGTCGTGCAGGCTCTTCACCACGGCGCGCTCCTTGTCGGTCAAGGCCAGACGTCCCGTCGTCGCTGCCTGCAAGTCCATTCCCTGCTCCTCGGCCTTGCGCACGATGCTGCGGATGCGGGCATGGGTGTATTGGATAAAGGGGCCGGTGTTTCCGTTGAAGTCGATACTCTCGGCGGGGTTGAACAGCATATTCTTTGTCGGGTCGACCTTGAGAATAAAATACTTCAATGCACCCAGTGCCAGTATATGGTACAACTCCTTCTGTTGCTCGGCCGACATATCGTCGTTCTTGCCGTGGTCGCGGCACATCTCCTCGGCGGTCACCTCCATTTCGGCAATCAAGTCGTCGGCATCCACCACTGTGCCCTCGCGCGACTTCATCTTGCCGTTGGGCAGCTCCACCATGCCATACGAAAGGTGGTACACCTTGTCGGCCCAGTCGAAGCCCAACTTGCCTAAGATAAGTTTCAGCACCTTGAAGTGGTAGTCCTGCTCGTTGCCCACCACATAAATCAGGCGCTCGGCGCCGAATTCATTGTGGCGCAACAAGGCGGTGCCAAGGTCTTGGGTCATGTATACCGACGTGCCGTCCCTGCGGAGCAACAGCTTCTGGTCGAGGCCGTCGCCTGTCAGGTCGCACCACACCGAGCCGTCCTCCTTGCGGAACAACACGCCCATGTCCAGACCCTTCTGCACAAGCTCCTTGCCCAGAAGATAGGTGTTGGACTCGTAATAAATCTTGTCGAAACCGACGCCCAACTTGCGGTAAGTCTCGTCAAAACCGGCATACACCCATCCGTTCATCTTGGTCCACAGGTCGCGGATTTCCTTGTCGCCCTCTTCCCAGCGTTTGAGCATCTGCTGGGCTTCCTGCATCAAGGGAGCCTGTTTCTTGGCCTCTTCCTCGTCCATACCCTGGGCGACGAGCTGACCTATCTCTTCCTTATAATGTTTGTCGAACTCAACGTAGTACTTGCCAACCAGGTGGTCGCCTTTCATTCCGCTGCTTTCAGGGGTCTCGCCGTTGCCATAGCGCAACCATGCAAGCATCGACTTGCAAATATGGATACCCCTGTCGTTCACCAGGTTCACCTTCTTCACACTTGAGCCATTGGCGGCCAGCAGTTCGCTCACCGACCAACCCAGCAGGTTGTTGCGTATATGTCCCAAATGCAGGGGCTTGTTGGTGTTGGGCGACGAATACTCCACCACCACGGGGTTCTCGCCCTCGCGCACCTTCTTCAGGCCAAAGGAGTCGTCTTCTGCCTTGTCGGCGACAAAGCCAGTCCAATAGCTGTCGTCAACCACAAAGTTCAAGAAACCTTTAATAACATTGTATTCGGCCACCTCGGCCACACTCTCTTTCACCGCTGCACCCAGTTCGTCGGCCACCTTCTCGGGCGACTTGCGGGCCTGCTTCACATAAGGGAACACCACCACGGTGTAGTCGCCGGTAAACTCCTTCTTGGTAGTCTGAAGCACCACATCGCCTGCGGCGACCTCCATCCCGTACAGCCGTTTCAAGGCATCGGCCACTGCCTGTTGAAGACTCTGTTCTATCATAGTAATTTGTACGTTTTCTCAAGTATGTTCTAAAGCATAAATTAAAATGCAAAATTACAATTTTTTTTTGTATCATTGCGAAAATTAGTATATTTGTATTTTCGTAAAAATAGGATTTATTCATCAATAAAACTGTCTATGAAAAAATTAGCAACTGCATTGGCCTCCCTTGCCCTCCCATTTTTTGTTCACGCAAGCGAAGCAGATTTAGAAATGCCGAGCGGGTTCGCTCACAATCCCGACACCCAAATTCTCTATTGGGGATTTCTTATTGTAGTCATTGGCCTTGCCTTCGGTCTTTGGCAATTTTTCAAAGTGCGCCGTCTCAAAGCCCACCAGTCGATGCTTGAAATTGGCAACGTGATTTTCAAGACCTGCTCCACCTACCTTAAGCAGCAAGGCAAATTCCTCGTCGTTCTGTTTGTTTTCATTGGCGCTGCCATCGCTCTCTATTTTGGGGTGCTCAGCCACATGTCGGCCGGAGCCGTATGCCTGGTGCTGGCCTGGACCGTCATCGGCATCCTCGGTTCCTATGGCGTGGCCTGGTTCGGCGTCCGCATGAACACCTACGCCAACAGCCGCATGGCCTTCGCCTCACTGCGCCGCAAACCCCTCGACCTCCTCAACATCCCCCTGCGGGCCGGCATGAGCATCGGCATCGTTCTCATCTGCATCGAGCTTGTCCTTATGCTTGTCATCCTCCTCTTCATGCCTGAACACCTGGCTGGCAGTTGCTTCATCGGCTTTGCCATCGGCGAAAGCTTGGGCGCCAGTGCCCTGCGCATTGCCGGAGGCATCTTCACCAAGATTGCCGACATCGGCAGCGACCTGATGAAAGTGGTGTTCCATATCGGCGAGGACGACCCGCGCAACCCCGGTGTCATTGCCGACTGCACAGGCGACAACGCCGGCGACAGCATCGGACCCACCGCCGACGGTTTCGAAACCTACGGCGTCACCGGTGTGGCCCTCGTCAGCTTCATCCTCCTGGCCGTCCCGCCCGAATACCAAGTGCGCCTGCTGGTGTGGATTTTCGTCATGCGTATCCTCGGCATCATTGCCTCAGTGCTTGCCTACTACATCAACGGAGCCATTGCCCGCGCACGCTACGGCCACGCCGACAACCTCGACTTCGAAAAGCCCCTCACCAGCCTGGTGTGGATTACCTCGCTCCTCAGCATTGCCGGCACCTTCCTTGCCAGCTACTACCTCCTTGCTCCGCTGGGCCACAGCTACTGGCTTGCCCTGGCAGTAATCATCAGCTGCGGCACCCTGGGTGCCGCCCTCATCCCCGAATTCACCAAGTTCTTCACCTCCCCCACCTCCAAGCACGTTAAAGAGGTGGTCAAAGCCTCCGACAAAGGCGGTGCCTCGCTCAACATCCTCAGCGGTATCGTGGCAGGCAACATGGGAGCCTTCTGGACGGGTCTGGTCTTTGTTGTCCTCATGATTATCGCCTACATGACCTCCACCGCCTTCGACCTCTCCCCCGTTTTCGGCAGCTACTACACCATCTTCGCCTTTGGCCTCGTGGCCTTCGGCATGTTGGGTATGGGTCCCGTCACCATTGCCGTCGACAGCTACGGCCCCGTCACCGACAACGCACAAAGTGTCTACGAACTCTCGCTCATTGAGGACGACAAAGAGAAAGCCACGCGCGAAATCAAACAGGAGTTCGGCTTCACCCCCGACTTCGAAAAAGCCAAATACTACCTCGAAGCCAACGACGGCGCAGGCAACACCTTCAAAGCCACCGCCAAACCCGTGCTCATCGGCACCGCAGTGGTGGGTGCCACAACCATGATTTTCTCCCTCATCCTGCTCATACAGAAAACCCTCGGCATCGAACCCGCCACCATCCTCAACCTGCTCAACCCCTATAGCATCATAGGCTTCATCCTTGGCGGATGCGTCATCTATTGGTTCACAGGCGCCTCCATGCAGGCCGTCACCACCGGTGCCAACCGCGCCGTCAAATACATCGAAGGCAACATCAAACTCGACGCCGACGCTCCCAAGAAAGCCGATACCGAAAAGAGCCAGGAAGTGGTGAAAATCTGCACCGACTACGCCCAGAAAGGCATGATTAACATCTTCATTGCCATCTTCTGCTTCGCGCTGGCCTTCGCCTGCTTCTCCTCGCCCGAAAGCATCGGCGGCCAGAATGCCGTGTGCCTCTTCATCAGCTACCTCATCAGCATTGCCGTCTTCGGACTCTTCCAAGCCGTCTACATGGCCAACGCCGGCGGCGCCTGGGACAATGGCAAAAAAGTGGTGGAAGTGGACATGCACGCCAAAAACACCGCCCTCCACGAAGCCAGCGTTGTGGGCGACACCGTGGGCGACCCCTTCAAGGACACCTCCTCAGTGGCTCTCAACCCCATCATCAAGTTCACCACCCTCTTCGGTGTGCTGGCCATGGAGATAGCCATCAGCGAAGGCTTCCGCCACATTGCGCCCTGGTTCGGACTCGTTTTCCTGGCCATCGCCATCTTTTTCGCCTACCGCTCATTCTACAAAATGAGAATCGAATAGCATAGAACATCGGAATCAGATTGTTATAACGCCCGTGCAACAACCCTTCAAGCAGGTTTGAACACGGACGTTATATTTTTGTCAACGGGCTGCCACCCCCAACCAAAGCAATTCCCACAACGCTGCAAACCAGCCTTTTCCCCATTACATATATATCACCTATATATCATATATATATTCGTTATATATCGAATGAATATACAACTGCCACACAACCATAGTAAAACCCATTGACAAACTGCGACACCAATGCGTACCCGGACGGACAGGGCATTGTGGCAAATGAACAATCATAAATAATGTTAATAAAGTGCAACAAAAAGGCATGTTGTGTGTCTTATAATGAAACAATATACAATAATATTATAAAAGACGCGTTAATTATTAAAACTATATTTTATGAGAAGAAAAATACTATTGACACTATCCCTTTTCATTATGGCTGCCACAGGCAGCCATGCACAATGCCCCGAAATAACGATTGATGCCAAATACGACCACGAACTCTCGCCAATATGCCATCAAAACGGCTGGGACACCTTGGTGAACTGCAAGAACGGCAGCCTGACATTGCATTGCGATGCATTCATCACCACACAACACTTCAACGAATCATACATTATCGACTCCATACCCTACAACCCTGTTGACCCCACCTTCCACGCCGGGTCGCGACTGAACATCAGCTCTGATGATGCATGGGAGAATTCGGCTATTTCTTTCCCATTCACTTTCATGTTTTTCGGCCTCCCATACACTCAAGCTGTGGTAGGCTCAAACGGTCTTGTATCATTCGATTTGTCAAAAGTGGGACAACGTTGCGAATATCGTTTTTATGACAAGCTGCCCATTCCCAACACTACTTTCCCTGAGAGAAATGCCATTTACGGTGTTTACGAGGATATCGACCCTGGCTCAGGACTAAGTACCACGCAGGGTATGTTCCGCTATGTGGGAGGCGAATATCCATGCCGTTATCTTTGTGCCAGTGTAAACGAAGTTCCATTGTATCCGGCTTCCTCACATCAGGCTGCAAACCAACGTTCCACATACCAAATAGTGTGTTACGAGGGTACCAACATCATCGAGGTACATATTAAAAGACGCAGTTGTTGTGCCACAGCCAACCAGGGTGAGGGTCTTGTAGGCATACAGAATGCAACAGGAACAACACAGGTCTCTCACTATCACGATTTCAATTACATTGGTGACCCCTCCTACTACATCGAAGCCAACTCACCGGGGGCATTTGTTGCCCCGAATCGGGGAAACCAGACAGGCTTCTGGTTAGACACGTGTTCCTACGAGGCTTGGCGTTTCACCCCGCAGGGCGAGACGTCAAGCAACACCACTTGGTGGAGGCTGTTTGAGGACGCCGACGGCAATATCATCGACTCGGTTCAGTTCACACAAGACCCCAACGACACTAATGGGTACTACCTCTCAGCCGACAATTCCATTGTCAGTATCACCCCCACCCGCACTACAAAATACTTGGTGAAATGTGTCTATCGCGGCGCCAACGGTTATTGGTACGGCTTGGACGGACAAAGTATGCGCGACACCATTACCGTGGGTATGGACACTTCGCGAAGCATGAACTTGATTTCGGACGACATTATACTATGCGAGGGCGAACGCACTACTATCTCGCTGCAATACCCCTCCGACATCCAAACCCTCGACTCCTGCGGCTGGAGTGCAGTGAAGGAGTTCAACGGGCAACGAATACTCATGCCCCCCAGTGCCTTGACGGTGAACGGCATCGAGGCCGTTTTGAACGACCAGACAGGCACCTTGACACAAAACCATATCGACTCGACATGGATTTTCTGCACCGCCTCGTTCCATAATGGTTGCATGAACTTCGACAGTCTGCTTATCGTCACCTACCCCAACTACCATTTTTACGACACTGCCGGAATCTGCCAAGGCGAGTCGTACACATGGAATAATATGACCTTCCGCACTCCTGTCGACACAAGCAAACACTTCTACTCCGTCACCGAGTGCGACAGCACCCGTCACCTGCACCTTGTGGTGTCGGACTTGAGCTACAACACCGACAAGGTGATGGACTGCAAACCTTACACCTGGCTTAACGGCAAAACCTACAGCCAGGACAACACCGACACCCGCGAGAGCGATACCGTACACCTGAAAAACGAATGGGGCTGCGACAGCATTGTCACCCTCGACTTCACCTTTGTACCTATGAAGGCCATCATCGGCCATTCGCCCGAAGTGGCTACTATCGACCAGTTGACTATTGATTTGACCGACCTGAGCTACGGCCACGACAGCCGCATGTGGCTGTTCCCCGACGGCCGTACAAGCACCCAGCCCCAAACCAGTTTCATCTTCCCCTTGAGCGGGGTGGACAGTGTGGACGTGCGGCTGGCTGTACACAACGACTTCGGCTGCGACGACACGGCGAAATCGGTCATCCCGCTGCACCGCATCTCGGAGTTTATCCCCAACGTCTTTACTCCGGGGAAGGAATCGAACAACCGTTTCGAACCATTTATTCAGGGAAATGTGACCGAGATACTGGTGTGGATATACAACCGGAGGGGCGAACAAGTGGCGTTCTTCGAGTGCCCCGGAGGCTATTGGGACGGCACCGACATGCAGGGTCGCCCTTGCGCCCAAGGCACCTATGTGTATATTATCCGCTACCGCAACTCGCTTGAACCACTGATGACCCAAGAACTGAAAGGGACCATTACATTATTGAGATAAAGACCATGATGAAAATTGCTGTTGTAGGAGCCACAGGGCTCGTGGGCGGAGTGATGCTGAAGGTGCTGCAGGAAAGAGGCTTCGCGGAATGTGAAATCCTTGCTGCCGCCTCGCCCAAGTCGGTGGGGAAAGAGATTGACTTTGCCGGACGAAAATTAAGGGTGATGGGTGTGGAGGATGCCATCGCCGCTCACCCGCAGTATGCCATTTTCTCGGCTGGTGCCTCCACCTCGCGCCAATACGCCCCACAGTTTGCAGCAGTGGGCTGCACCGTGATTGACAATTCATCCTGCTGGCGTATGCACGACGACGTGCCGTTGGTGGTGCCGGAGATTAACATCGACACCGTTACCCCCGACACCCGCATCATCGCCAACCCCAACTGCTCCACCATACAGCTGGTATTGGCCGTGTCGAGGCTGCACCGTCGGTGGCGCATCCGCCGCATGGTGGTGTCCACCTACCAGAGTATCACCGGCACAGGCATCAAGGCTGTGCGCCAGCTTGAAGCCGAGGAGGACTATTTCTTCCGCAACGAGGTGGCCAGCTCGCAGTTACGTCCCACTATAGAGAAGGAACTGGGTGAGAGCTACCAGCCCGCCTACCCTTGCCAGATATTCCGCAACCTGTTCCCCCACGGGGGCGATTTCCTGCCCGACGGCTACACCACCGAGGAGGAAAAACTGGTGAACGAAAGCCGCAAGATACTGGGCGCTCCGGACATTATGGTGAGTGCCACCGTGGCACGTGTGCCGGTGGTGGGCGGTCACAGCGAGTCGGTGAATGTGGAGTTTTGCGAGGAATACAACCTCGACGAGGCACGCCGCCTGATGGCTGAGACCCCGGGGGTGACACTGTGTGACGACCCCGCCCACAACCTATACCCCACTCCCGTTATGGCCCATAACAAAGACGATGTGTTTGTGGGACGCATACGCCGCGACCCCTCGCAACCCCGCACACTGAACCTATGGGTAGTGTCGGACAACCTGCGCAAGGGTGCCGCCACCAATGCCATTCAGATTCTTCAACAACTCACAAAGTAATCTATCAATCCTTTTATTCTGTCATATCTTTCAACATGAGAAAAAACATTTCCCTCCTGACCCTTTTGGCCGTCATGACCACGGCACTGCTTTGTTCATGCAAAAACAATACACTGCTCGACGAGACTCGCACTTTCGCCAACGACACGTGGCTGCGCTTCACCCCCGAGCATTACTCCGTCGAGGTCGCCAATACCGAAGACTGCTACAACTTCACCGTAAACCTCACCGTCGACACCTCCCGCTATCACCAGCCTGCCATCCCCATCATGCTTGAGGTTGAAAGTCCCTCGCACGAAAAACGCACCATGTTCGCCACCATGGTTCTCCGCAACGCCGAGGGCAACTGGGTTGGACACTGGAATGACGATGGCACGCTCTCCATCACTCACCCTGTGCGACAATTTTATTTCTTCAACACCACGGGCAGCCACTCCATCAACCTGAGTCAGCGTACCAGCAAGTACGAAATCCATGGCATCAAGTCTCTCAACTTCAAGATTGAAAAAGCCAAGCTGGAATATCCCGAATAAATGATTGACAGTTCAATCAACAAGAATATCGACCGCATAGCCTTGCGGTTGAAGACCATCCCCGAGAACCCCGGAGTGTACCAGCACCTCGACGAATCGGGGACGGTTATTTATGTGGGCAAGGCCCGCAACCTGCAGCGACGCGTCAGTTCCTACTTCTCCCATTACGAGGACAAGAGCGCTAAAATCAAGATGCTGGTGCGCCACATCTACGACATCCGCGTCACGGTGGTGGCCACCGAGGTCGACGCCCTTCTGCTGGAGAACAACCTCATCAAACGCTACCAACCACGCTACAACAGTATGCTCAAGGACGACAAGTCCTACCCCTACCTCTGCATCACCGATGAGGAATACCCTCGCCTGCTCTTCACCCGAAACCGCAATATCAAAGGGCAATATTTCGGCCCCTACCCCAACCAGCGCATCCTGCGCGAACTGCAAGACATCATCGACAATCTCTTTTCTTACCGCAAATGCAACAAGATGCAGAAGAAACCCTGCATCAAACACCAGATAGGTCTCTGCAAGGCACCTTGCGCCGGGCTGCAGTCTCACGAAGAGTACATGGCCGACATCAACGGCATCCGTAACATTCTCAAAGGCAATTTCTCCGACATTGTGGAGGAGATGAAGCACGAGATGCTTTCTTTGGCCGACCAACTGCGTTTTGAGGAGGCCGAAATAGTGAAACGCCGCATCCGCCGCCTCGAGGAATACCAAAGCCGCTCAACAGTGGTGAACACCTCTGTCAAGGACGTGGATGTCGTCGGCATCGTCTCCGATGATAAGTATGCCTATGTCAACATGATGCGTATCAAGAACGGTAGCATCATCTACAGCTTCTCACACGAGGTGAAGAAACAGCTGGACGAGACCGACGAGGAGATTCTCTCCACCGCCATCCCCACCCTTCACGAGCGCACCGAAAGCACCGCCCGCGAGGTGGTGTTGCCCCTGCGCGTTTCCGACCTGCCCGAAGAATATCTCAAACAGACCGTCCCAACACGTGGCGACCGTCTCCAACTGCTGGAACTCTCCATGCGCAACGTCAAGGCTTACCAGCTGCAATGCCGCCATCAACGCGCCTTGGTCAATCCCGATGAGGGTGAGCCTCAGCGCAAGCACCAGCACCTGCTGGAACGTATTCAGAAGGCGTTGAAACTCCCTATGCTGCCAATCAACATCGAGTGCTTCGACAATTCCAACATACAAGGTGCCTACCCCGTGGCCGCCATGGTGCGCTTCACCAACGGCAAACCCAACCGCAAGGAATACCGAAAGTTCAACATCAAAACCGTCGAAGGCCCCGACGATTACGCCTCAATGGCAGAGGTCATCTTTAGACGTTACAAACGCCTCTCCGAAGAGGGACAGCCCCTACCCCAACTGCTGGTGGTCGATGGCGGTGCCGGACAGATGGAAGTGGCACGACAGGTAATCCAAGACCAGCTGCACCTCGACATCCCCATTGCCGGCCTTGCCAAGGACGACCGCCACCACACCTCCGAACTGCTCTACGGCTTCCCTCCGCAAGTCGTCGGTCTCAAACCCACCGACCCCCTCTTCCACCTGCTGGAACAGATACAGAACGAAGTGCACCGCTTTGCCATCACCTTCCACAAAGACAAACGCAGCAAAGGCACCTTCCGCACCGCCCTCACCGACATCCCCGGCATCGGCGACAAGACCGCCCGCGACCTGCTCCTGAAATTCGGCAGCGTGAAAGAGGTACGCCTACAGACCGAAGCCGACCTCGCCAAGGTTGTAGGCCCCGCCAAAGCCAAAGCCATCCTCGCCTATTTCGCCACACAGCAATAGTCAATCCTGTTTCCTCTATTTTTGTAATCATTCCTCAGCGACGTGGGGCAAAGCCTCATCACTTACAGAATATTGAGGCACACCATACTCATACAACGTGTCGGATGGCAGGTCTATGCGGTCATTCCAATAGACACAAGTACGGCTGATATCCACCTGTGCCTGCTCCCATAGATGAGGTATCTGCTTCAACACACGAAACTCCTCAATCTGCTCAATATCCTCACCAACATCATACACCACCGCCTTCCCATCGTCAAACACAACGGAGAGGATATAATTCGGCAAAGCCTCTATGTTTTTTATGCGTGGAAGAGTATTCATTATTTTAAGGGTGGCAGTTTATGGATATCACCAACATTCAATCCCAATCAGTCTTTAATAATTATATATGGATTGCAAATCCATTTCTAAACTGTGGCGGATTGCAAATCCGCCACATCAACAACGAGAACATCTCGACTGACGGAAGTATTTTTCACATATCAAAACATAAAATACTACATTTTTCCTTCTTTTTCCCAATAGCTTTATAACCGCCTATTTTACATTACTGTAATGGATGCTCACTGCGGATTTTTAATTATCCAGCACAGCGCGTACAGAACTTCTGACAGTATAAACGAGGGCGCGATCAACGCTGGCAGAACCGCTGTAAAAGTACAAGTAGTGTGCAATATAGGGTTCTTGTAAACGGACACTAAGCTCACATGTCGATGTCCAATAGGCACCTTGGGTGCCTATGCCATTAAGATACGTGCCTACTTTATCGCCCGCCGCCGGCAGGAACACAGCCCCTGCCGCTTCCAGTATCGCCCATTCGGCAAGAGTATAATTGTTGCGTGTCCAACCCTCGTCATCTGAAGCAAATCCGGCCACAAAGGTA
Source organism: Bacteroidales bacterium (assembly GCA_017530105.1). Taxonomy (GTDB): domain Bacteria; phylum Bacteroidota; class Bacteroidia; order Bacteroidales; family P3; genus Colimorpha. The sequence continues at coordinate 7,094 of JAFXMW010000073.1, read as the reverse complement.
AACCCAGGGGGCAACATCATACTGTCGGGCAGGAGTATCAATCCACCCACTCCATTGATATTGCCGATGCCAACATAGGACGTGGCATTGGGACGAGTGTTGAGGAGATAATCCCACTCGTCTGCAGTAAGCATACGCCACCTATAATCTTTTCCTCCGCCATTGCTGATAGGCCAGTTAATGTTTTTCCAATATTCCAAAAAGTCTGTCCATCCGCTGTAGCTTATATCTTCTATATCGTTGGCTTTGCCCAAATAGTCATACTGGTGTTCTGCAAAACGCCAGATGTGGGCAGTTTCATTGTACTGCATGTTGCCCTTCGAAAATCGTACCTGTTGGTTGGCGCTCACAGAAAACAGTCCAGGCAATGCACCTTTAGGCAGTTCGTCTTTCTGGCATCCAGCCAAAGCCATTGTGAATACAGACACAACGGCGACCATCAATATTGCATTTATCCTCTTCATAATGTTTTTTTTAATATAAGAAGTTGTTGTAAGGGTACCTCACGGCGTGGATTTTCTTCACTTCTTCGTACATCACATTGCGCAGCTCGTCGATATTCTCTTTATTGGCGGCACTGATGAACAGGGTATGCAGGTGGTCGCCGCCTTCAGCCTGCCGCGCCATCCAACTGTCCTTCAGCATGTCCAGCGTCCAGTTGGCCTTGGTCATGGGCGTCAAGTCGTCCTCTTCTTTCTCAATAAAGGTATAGGCGTCAATCTTGTTGAATACAAGGATGGTGGGTTTGTTGTTGGCTCCAATCTCCTCCAATGTGCGATTCACAGCGTTGATCTGCTCCTCGTAATCTGGATGCGAAATATCCACCACGTGCATCAGCAGGTCGGCCTCACACACCTCGTCCAGCGTCGACTTAAACGACTCCACCAGTCCATGGGGCAGCTTGCGAATAAACCCCACCGTGTCGGTGAGCAGGAAAGGCAGATTGCCCAGCACCACCTTACGCACCGTGGTGTCCAGCGTGGCAAACAGCTTGTTCTCGGCAAACACCTCGCTCTTGCTCAGCAGGTTCATCAGCGTCGATTTGCCCACATTGGTATATCCCACCAGTGCCACACGCACCAGTGCCTCGCGGTTCTTGCGCTGCTGCACCTTCTGTTTGTCGATGTCCTTCAGTTTCTCTTTCAGCAGGGCAATCTTCTCGGTAATCAGTCGGCGGTCGGTCTCAATCTGTGTCTCGCCAGGGCCACGCATACCGATACCGCCGCGCTGCCGCTCGAGGTGCGTCCACATGCGGGTCAAACGGGGCAGCATATACTGCAACTGCGCCAGCTCCACCTGTGTCTTGGCGATGCTGGTACGGGCGCGCTTGGCAAAGATGTCCAGAATCAATGTGGTACGGTCGAGTATCCGGCACTCAAACTCGCGTTCCAAGTTGCGCAGCTGTGCCGGCGACAGCTCGTCGTCGAAAACCAGGAAGTCGACATCCAACGCGTTCTTGTATTCCTTAATCTCCTCCAGTTTGCCGCTGCCCACGTAGGTACGCGTGTCGGGGCGTTCCAGTTTCTGAATCACCTGTTTCACAGGTATGCCACCGGCAGTGTCGAGCAGGAAAGCCAACTCATTCAGACACTCCTGTGTCCGTTCCATCGTCGTGCCACTGCTGCACACACTCACCAGGATTGCCTTCTCCGGCACCTCCTCGGTGCTGAAGGTGTTCCGTTCCTGCGGTGTAGGCCGTTTCTTAGGCAACCCCTCAGCCTCCCAAGCCCCCGTAGGGCTCTTCCATTTGCCATGATTATTCGGCTTCCAACCCATACAAATCTGATTAATTGTTAGGACTGATAGGGCTTATCTGTCATTAAACGAGGTCTCGCTCGCCACCTTGCTGACACCACGTTTCACCACATCATCCAACACCTTTTCCAGCTTCTTTCCTGCGGTTTCCCAACTGTAGCTGTTATGCACAAAGGTGTTGCCGTTGCGTGCCAACTGCTCCCGCTTCTCCCCGTCGCGCAACAGGTCAACGAGATGTCCGGCAAACTCCTGCGGGCTGTCACCCACCAGAACATCCCTGCCTGCCTCAGCCTGCAGTGCATCGTTGGCTATGGTGGTGGTGACACACGGCAACCGCATGGCCATAGCCTCAAGCAGTTTGTTCTGCAATCCCGAACCCGTCAGCATCGGGGCGGCAAAGATACGTGCCGAGGCGTAGCTCTCGCGAATATCATCCACATAGCCCGACACCGTCACCCTGCTGTTTGCCAAATTGCTCACATTATTCTTGGGATATGCACCCGACAACAACAGTGTGGCCTCGGGACACGACTCCCACACTATGGGCATCACTTTCTGTGCCAGATAGCGGGCGGCGTGTACATTCGGCTCATACCTCATATTGCCGCAGAACACAATATCGTAACGTTTCTCCCGTTCAATGGGTTGGAAAAAGTCAAAATCCACCCCGTTGGGCACTATAATGATGTCCCCGTTCTTGCGGTGGGGTATGGCCTCACTGTCGGTCTCGGAAATGATGGTGAGGGCATCGAATATCTTAAACGAGTTGTACTCCGTCGACCTCAGCATCTTGAATTCAAAATGGAGGATATAATGCCACAACCCCTTCGACTGCTCCATTCTGCGCTCCATGTTCATCGACAGCGCATCCTGGAAATCCATCACCTTGGGTGTCAACGAGCGGCTCACCAACGGCATGGTACGCACCATCTGGCTGTACAACACATCGGGGCACACCTCCTGCTCGAACTTCTTATAACTTCGTCGAGCCCTCAGCGAGTCCCAGTAACCTATCTGCAACGACTTAGTATGCAGATAATTCCTCACCACATTCTTGTAGTTGACCAAACGGGGAGAATGTACCACCTTAATCGATAAACAATAGGGACGCAGTTTCTCGACATATTCCGGCAACACCTTAGTATGCGACACACAAAAGAGAAACACCTGATTGTTTTTCGACAACTCCTTGATTAAATAATAGGCACGGAGCTTATCACCCTTTTCAAGGGGGTAAGGAAACCGTGGCAAAACAACCAATATCTTCATAATATCATTTGTCAACAGGTCATTATTCTTGTTTCTTATCTCATAACGCTAAAACAGCGATGTCTGTATTCCCTCGGCAAAGCCCTCTCGCTCACTGTCCACCTCGTTCAAATCCTCGGCAGCCACCTCCTCTTCAGGCTCTGGCTCTGGCTCGGGTGCAGGCTCCAGCCAGTGGAACTCTTTCACCTTGTTGGTGGTGAGACGTTTACCCTTGGCTTTATAGCCTTTCACTCCGATAAACTCATCCACATTCACATCCTCCTCCAGTATCTTCTTGCCCGATGCTTCGTCGTAGCTGACATGCAGTCGCGGGTAAGTGTCCATGCTGTACATCACCATCCTGTCGCCCTCGTCGATAAAGGCCAGCTTCTTGTCGTCATCCTCGGCTTGGAAACGCTTCAGATAGTAGCTGCCCGTCTCCTCCTCTTGATACAGCACCGACACGATAGTGCGCGGGTTATACTTGCGTATTTCCACCAAGTCCTCGTCAAAATGCGTACCCAGGTCGTGCCCCGTCAGTCGCATATAGCCCGACTGGGTGAGGGTGAACACCTTATCCTTACCCGAGAAACGCCCTAACGAGTCGCCTGCACCGTTCACATTCAGCCGTCTCACCACTGGGTCGAACCAAATCTCACGGGCTTCGAGCGTCGACACCCCTTCCCCTTTCTTGGTGATGTTGCGCACTGCGTTGCGCGTCAATATATTGCCCATGGCCTTACGCCCCTTGATGGCAAGTTTGGCAAAATCGAAGTCAAAACTCACCTTCTTCAGCTTGGCCTTTGTGGCATGATGAACGGTTATCACCTCCGCCTCCCCATTGGGGTTGGCAGTGAAATAGAGTATCTTGGTGCCTTTGGTTCCTTGGGTGAGGTTATACTCCGTGTCGCGCGTAACACCCACCACGGCAAAGCGTTTCACATAGGCAAAGCCCATCGCGCCGTCGCGATACACCATGTTGTACACCGTGCGGTCGTCCTTCTTCCGGAATAGCCCTATGTGCAGCAACTCCTTGCACGACGTCGACCCCACAAAGGCCTTGTCCTGCACCTTGGTGACCATCATCGTGCCATCGGTGCGGAACACAATGATATCATCCATTTTGGAGCAATCAAAAGCATACTCGGCACCCTCGTCCTTCTTCATGCCCGTACCGACAAAGCCTGTAGCCTTGTTCACATACAGTTTCTCGTTGGCAACAGCCACGTTGGCAGCCTGAATGTCCTCGAAATTGCGTATCTCGGTCTTCCGCTCGCGCCCCTTGCCGTAAGTGTCCAAAATATGCTGGAAATAGTTGATGGCGTATTCCGTCAGGTGTGCCAGATGGTTCTTGGTCTCCTCAATATCCATCTCGATATTGGCAATCTCCTGCTCGGCTTTCTTAATGTCGAACTTGGAGATTTTGCGCACAGGTTTCTCGCACAGCTTCAACACATGGTCGCGCGTAATCTCCTTACGGAAAAGGTTTCGGTAAGGGTCAAAACCACGCTCTATGCCAGTCACTTGGTCTTCCCATGTATTATAGTCTTTCCGCTCCAGGATTTTATAAATCCCTTTCTCGAAGAATATCTTCTCCAACGACACCCAATGCCACCTGTCCTCCAACTCGCCAAGCAGTATCTCCAACTCCTGTTTCAGCAAATCACGTGTGCGGTAAGTGGAGTGGCGCAGAATGTCGCTTACGGTCATAAAGACAGGCTTGTTGTCCACAATGACACACGTCTGCGGCGAGAAATTTATTTGGCAATTGGTGAAAGCATAGAGGGCGTCAATCATCTGGTCGGGCGAAATGCCGGCGGCAAGGTAACATACTATCTCCACCTCGGCGGCGGTGTTGTCGTCCACCTTCTTGAATTTTATTTTGCCTTTCTCGTTAGCTTTCAATATACTATCTATCAACACATCCGTTGTCACCGTATAAGGTACCTCGGTGATGACAATGGCTTTGCGTTTCTCGTCGTAGTGCATCTTGGCCCTTATGCGCAGACGGCCACCCAAAGCGGCATCGTTGTATTTGGACACATCTATCAACCCTCCTGTCGGAAAGTCGGGGAAAATCTCAAAAGGCTCGTCTTTCAACACGTTAATCGATGCCTCCAGCAACTCACAAAAGTTGTAGGGCAGTATGTTCGACGTCAGTGTCACAGCAATGCCCTTGGTACCCTGCGCCAGCAGCAGCGGGAACTTGATGGGAAGGGTCACAGGCTCTTGCTTGCGGCCGTCGTAGCTTGGCTTCCACTGAGTGGTCTTGGGGTTGAACACCACCTCCTTGGCGAACTTCGACAAGCGCGCCTCGATATAACGGCCGGCGGCGGCACCGTCGCCCGTCAAGATGTTGCCCCAGTTACCCTGGCAGTCTATCAGCAGGTTTTTCTGCCCCATCTTCACCAACGCATCGTTTATCGAGCCGTCGCCGTGGGGATGGTACAACATCGTCGTTCCCACAATGTTGGCAACCTTGGTGAAACGCCCGTCGTCGGTCTCTTTCATGGCGTGGAGTATGCGCCGCTGCACCGGCTTCAGGCCGTCGTCGATGTCCGGCACAGAGCGGTCGAGGATGACGTCCGAGGCATAGTCTATCCAATAGTCATGGAACATGCCGTTGAGCGACAACGTCGTCCCCTCGCCTGTCGGCTCTTCCGACATGGCAAGCGGGGAGTACGATTCATTTCCCGACTCAATTTCTTGTGGCTCATTGCCTTCAGCCTTCAAATCCGGCTCTTCGGGGGTGAGATGCTCTTCGTCCATAATACTCATTTAAAAATGCAAAGATACATATTTTTTGCCACATGTCTCTCCAAAAAGCCGATAAATTATAAACAACTTTACTCACAAAACCGCACAATCATCCACAACAACAGCCCTTTCAGCATTTTACGATGTCACACCCTCTTTTTGTTCAAGCTTCGCTCCTTCGGCCATATTTAACCATCAGTTCTCCCATATTTCTCCCATCCTGCATGGGAGAAATATGGGAGAAATATGGGAGAACTGAGGGATAACGAACGAAGGCAGTCCGAAAAAAAATAATTTTATCGGCGCGGCGGACGGGGATAGAAAGGTTTGTCAGCACCCAGTAAACGAGGTATATAGGCCTCCAGATGGCGTTTGCGGAGCAACTGGCGGATGGCAGGCTGGCACTCGCGCTTATAGTAGAAGAACATCAGGTTCTGCTCCTTCTTCTCGTCGGGGGCGGTGGCCACGTAGACGGGCTGCATGGTCACGGGGTCGATGCCGGTGTAATACATCTCGGTGCTGAGGGTCATGGGCGTAGGCGTGAAATCCTGTATCTGCTCCAAACGGTAGCCCAGCCGTTTCATCTCCACGGCCAGGTCGGCCATGTCCTTCAACTGGCAGCCGGGGTGCGAACTGATAAAGTACGGGATGAGTTGGTATTTGAGCCCCGCTTTCTGGCAGATGGCATCGAACCGGCTTTTGGTTTCGAGAAAGAGATTAAACTTAGGCTTACGCATGAGTGATAACACTTTATCGCTTATGTGTTCAGGTGCTACTTTAAGTCGTCCGGAGGTGTGGTTGAGCACCACCTGGCCGAAATAGTTCCAGCCTCCGTTGCCCTCGGCAAAGAGGTCGCAACGGATGCCGCTGCCCACATAGAGGTGTTTGATCTTGGGGTGTGCCGCCACCCGTCGCAGGAGGTCTGTCATGGGACGGTGGTCGCTGTCAAGGTTCTTGCAGTGGGTGGGCATCGAACAGCTGTAGCGCGAGCATTTGCGGCACAGGTCGGGGTTCTTCCCTTTCATGTGCCACATGTTGGCCGACGGACCGCCAAGGTCGGTGAGAACGCCGTGGAAGTCGGGGTCCTGCGCAATGCGTTCCACCTCGTTGAGGATGGAGGCCTCGCTGCGGCTAGCTATCTGCTTGCCCTGGTGTGCGCTGATGGTGCAGAACGAGCAGCCGCCGAAACAGCCGCGATGGGTGTTCACACTCCAACGAATCATCTCAAAGGCCGGTATGGAGCCGCGCTTTTTGTACTTGGGGTGCGGCAGGCGCAGATAGGGCAAGTCGAAACTGGCGTCTATCTCCTCGGTGGTCATGGGAGGTTCGGGAGG
>JAFXMW010000072.1 GCA_017530105.1 Bacteroidales bacterium | reverse complement strand
CAACCATGACTTTGCAGGACACCACGAGATGAATGTCTACCCCAACCCAACCTCCGGCATGTTGACTGTCGAGGCTGATGAGGAAGTGGAACGCGTGGAAGTGTATGACTACACCGGTCGCTGTGTAGCCACCTACGAGAATCAGACAACGATAGACCTCAGTCGTCTGGCGACGGGCATCTACACACTCCGTGTCACCCTCCCCGAGCGCATAGAAGTCCGCCGAGTGGTGAAGCAATAACCCTGAAATCAAATTCTCAACAAGGCACTCCCAGAAGGGTGCCTTGTTTTTTCATCCCCTCCCAATATGGACAACAACCTCGGCAGCATCCCCTCCAGGGGACGTGGTCGTGGCAGCATCTTCTGAAACTAAAGGTTTACTTTTTCTGATTCCTCAGCCATTGGGAGTGGCGGATGCGGCTGAGGACGGTGTGCTTGGTGAGGCGTTTGAAGGTGATGGGGTCGGCATCTTTGAGTGCCTCGAGTTGGTCTTTGTGCTCATCGGTTAGCTGGTAGCGGACGGCGGCGGTCCGGTTGTAGGGACAAACAAGTTGGCATACATCGCAGCCGAAGGCATAGCCGGAGAGGTGAAGGTCTTCGGGCAGGGTTTCTGCGCGGTTCTCGATGGTATGGTATGAGGCACAGCGGTTGGCGTTGAGCAAAGGGACATGGGTGTCGGCGGTTTGGGTGAGTGCAAAATTTGGACAGGCATCAACACAGGCGCGGCAGTCGCCGCAGCGGTTCTCTATCGGGGTGTCGTACTTGTCGGCAGGGAAAGGGGTGACGAGTTCGCCGATGTTGCAGTAGGAGCCAAGGATAGGATTGACGAGGAGGGTATTGCGTCCTATCCAGCCGAGACCGGCACGGCGGGCCCATTGCTTGTCGCTGATGGGGACAGTATCGACACAGGGCTTGGCTTCGAAGTCGGGGTAATTCTGACGGATGGCGGCGATGAGCTGGAAAAGCATCCGTTTGATGCGCTCGTGGTAGTCCTCGCCGTAGGCGTATTGTGCTATGCGGGCTCCAGGGACACGGTCCTGCATGGTTTGGGAGGGCTTGTAGCCCGACAGGAGTACGATGACACTCTTAGCTCCGGGGACAAGCAGGGAGGGGTCGCTCCTCATTTCGCGGTGATGCTCCATATAAGTCATGTCGGCCTGGTATTCGAGGCGGAGCCATTCTTCATAGCCCCATTCCTCCTCGGTCAAAGGAGAGGCAACGGCTATGCCGCAGGCATCAAAACCTACACGGATAGCGGCCTCTTTCACGAAAGAGGAGGAGAGGGTGGGAGTGTCCACGGTCTATTCGTTTTCGGACTGGCTGGCAGCGGCAGCACGGTTTTCTTTCAGGCTTCCGTCGAAGAGTTCGAACTGGAGGAACCGGCAGTCGAGCTGTCCGTTGAGCAGGGGTATCTTCTTGGAGGGCTTGAGGCCGATGTGTTTCATGGCCTCGAAGTCGGAGGTGATGAGCCATACCTCGCAGTCTTTGCCGTATTTACGCTTGAAGGTGTCGCCCAGTTGCTGGTACATGGCATTGAGATCCTCAATCTTGATGCGCTCGCCATAGGGCGGGTTGGTGACAATGAGGGTGCGGCCTTCGGGCGGGTCTTGGTCTTCGAACGAGCCGTTGAAGAGCATCACATCCTTGTGGAGTTTGGTGAACTGGAGGTTCTTCTCGGCCTGGGAGAGGACGGTGAGGTCGATGTCGTTGCCCCATATCTCGTAGTCGAAGTCGGTGGAGCCAATCTTGCGGTCCTCTTCCTGTTTGACGCTCTTCCACTCGCCGAGGTTGAACTCTTTCCAGCGTTTGAAGGCAAAGCGGTCGCCGCGGTAGTACTGGGCGGGGATATTCATAGCCATCATGGCTGCCTCGATGAGGAGGGTGCCGGAGCCGCACATGGGGTCGTAGAAATTGGTGTCGCACTTCCAGCCGGTGAGCTTGATCATGCCGGCAGCAAGCACCTCGTTGATGGGTGCCAGACCGACAGCCTGACGGTAGCCGCGCTTGTGGAGGGAGTCGCCGCTGGAATTGAGGAGGAGAGTGACCTTGTTATCGCGGATGTGGAGGTTGAACTTGTAGTCGGCGCTCTCGGTGTCGATGGAGGGACGCTGGCCGAAATTGCGGCGGAAACGGTCGACGATGGCATCCTTGGTCTTGAGGGCGGCATAGTAGGAGTTGGTAAAGATTTCGCCGCTGGCGGTGCTGTCAATCATAAAGGTGCAGTCGACATCGAGGATTTTCTCCCATTTGATGCGATAGATATGGTCGTAGAGCTCCTGTTCGTCATTGGCCTCGAACTCGGCAAAGGGCTTGAGGATTGCCAAGGCGGTGCGGCAGGTGTAGTTTGCGCGGTAGAGAAGGCGCATGTCGCCTTCGAACGTGACTGCGCGGTTGATGCACTCGATGTTTTCCGCTCCGAGAGCCCGGAGTTCGTCGGCAAGGACTTCTTCAAGACCCATCATGGTCTTGGCCACCATCTTGAATTTCTCTTTAAAGGAGTTTTGCACGGGTACGGCTTTGCCGTTTTGTTTTTGGATTATCATGGGTGAGGAAGATGAAAAGGATTAAAGGTTTTTAGATTTATGAATTTTGTGTTTGAACGTTTTCAGAAATAGAAACTGCATTGTGCTTCCGGCCATTGGCTATGGCAATGTTGAGTTCATAGCCGAGCATGATGACGAAGCAGTTGAGCAGCAGCCACAGCATGACGAGCAGAAGGGTGCCGATAGAGCCGTAAAGGAGATTGTAGCGGTTGAAGTTGGCCAGATAAATCTTGAATCCCCACGAGAGGAGGATGAACATAAGGGTGGCGAACATAGCCCCGGCAGAGAAGAAGCCTACACGCTGTTTTTTCATAGGGATGAGATAGTAGATAAGGCTGAGGGTGAGCAGAGCCATGCCGATGAGGATTACCCAGCGGCCTATGCTGATGATGATATGGGTGAAGGACCCGGGTATGAGTATTCCTTGCCGGAAGAGCCAGACGAGGATGGTCTTGTAGCCAATAATCAGCACCAATACAAGCACCAGCAGGATATACAGCAGGAAGACCAGCCCGATGCAGATGAGGTAGGATAATACCACAGGGCGTTGCTCGGTATGGCGGTCGGTGAAGTAAGCCATCATGCTGTTGAGACCGTTGGCGGCGAAGAGGACCGACAATGCCGAGCCGATAGAGAGGAGGCTGGTGTGCTTGTGGCCCATCACGTCGTTGATGGTGTTGGCAATGGGGCCATATATCTTCTCGGGAACGAGAAGCTGAAGCTCATACAGCAGCTCGTCCTGCAGTCCGTCGAAAGGCAGGAAGGCAATTAGGGTGAAGATGAAGATGAGCAACGGGGGCAAGGCGGTGAGGAATGAGAAAGCCAGTCCTTTGGATGCCCGCCACAGGTTGCCGTTGAAGATGCCCCGCCAAAGATACAGCCCCACATCGTAAAGTGGCACCCCATGCCCTCGCGGCAGGGTGATGCGGTGCACCATAATGCGTGATTTCCGCACAGTGCGGCTCTGCTTAACGCGCTCCCCCATGTTTCGGAAACGGTCGGACAGGTTATTGATGCGGGCGTTCACTACAGCGGTCGGTTATTTTTTCACAAGTGAGATGTCCATGCTTTTGATATGGTGGGTGAGGGCACCGACAGAAATAAAGTCCACTCCGGTCTCGGCATAGCTGCGCAGGGTCTCCTCGGTGATGCCTCCGCTGGCCTCGGTCTCGTACTTCCCGTCAATGCGGCGCACGGCCTCGCGCAGGGTGTCGGTGTCGAAGTTGTCGAGCATAATACGGTCCACGCCGCCGTGGGCGAGCACCTGTTCCAGCTCATCGAGATTACGGATCTCTATCTCTATCTTCAGGTCTTTGCCCTTCTCCTTGAGGTAAGCGTGGGTGCGGTCGATTGCGGCCTCGATGCCCCCGGCAAAATCGATATGGTTATCCTTGAGCATAATCATGTCGTACAGACCAATACGGTGGTTGGTGCCGCCGCCGCACTTCACGGCGTATTTCTCCAGCAAACGCATATTGGGCGTGGTCTTGCGGGTGTCCAGCAGCCGTGTGTGCAGGCCGTCGAGCATCTGCACCATGTGGTGGGTCTGCGTGGCGATGCCGCTGAGTCTTTGCATGAAGTTCAAGGCGGTGCGTTCGGCTGTGAGAATGGCTGCCGCTGACCCTTCTATGGTCATCAGCACATTGCCTTTGGCCACATGGTCGCCGTCTTTTTTCATCAGCACAATAGTCATGGGTTGTTGTGTGTGATAAAACGAGTCGTTTACAAAGTTAAACACCCGTTCACCCACCTCCATGCCGCAAACTATCCCCTCCTGTTTGGCCACCATTTTGGCTGTTTTTATGGCGGTAGGGGGTATGCACGACAAGGTACTATGGTCGCCGTCGCCTACGTCTTCGAGCAGCGCCATCTGAATCAATTGGTCCATGTTTGGAATACTGGTCATCATGTCAAATAACTATTATGTTCAAATTGCAAAAATACGAATATTCTTTGAATTATATAAAATATTCTTTTCATTTCCTCTTTTTTTCGTACTTTTGCACCATGAAAGCAACGATTATCAACATAGGTGATGAACTGCTTATCGGGCAGGTAGTCAACACCAACGCCTCCACAATGTGCCGTTTGTTGACCGCTATCGGCATGGATGTTGTCCGCACCGTGGTGGTGGGCGACAACCGCGAGGATATCTGGAATGTTGTCGATTCCGCCATGCACCAAACCGATGCCGTTTTGGTAACCGGTGGACTTGGACCCACCAAAGACGACATCACCAAGCATCTGCTCTGTGAATATTTCGGCAGTGAGTTGTACGAAAACGCCGAGGCTCTCGACAATGTGAAGCGCATTTTCAAGGCCAGAGGCTATGAGTTGACCGAAGTCAACCGCCGTCAGGCATGGGTTCCCCGTTGCTGCCAAGTACTCAACAACGATCTGGGTACTGCCCCCTGCATGTGGTTCGAGCGCGACGGCCGTGTCCTCGTCTCCATGGCGGGTGTGCCTTTCGAAATGGAATGGCTGATGAACAACCGTGTGCTGCCCCGTCTGCAACAGCATTTCAGCATGGGCGCCATACTCAACAAGAACATCCTCGTCCAAGGCATTGGCGAGTCGTTCCTTTCCGACCTCATCGAGCCGTGGGAACTGGCGCTGCCCCCCTTCATCAGGCTTGCCTATCTCCCTGTGGCCGGCATGGTAAAACTGCGCCTCACAGCCCGTGGCAACGATGTCGCCCTGCTGCAGGAGGCCGTCAACAAAGCCGTTGCCGGGTTGTACCCCCTTGCGGGGAAATACATCGTTGGTGAGGATTGCGAGACCCTTCCCGAACTGGTTGCCCAAAAACTGACTGCCACAGGGTGTACCCTTGCCACTGCCGAGAGTTGCACCGGAGGCACCATTGCCAGCCGTCTCACCGCCCTGGCCGGAGCCTCGTCCTACTACAAGGGCGGCATCGTGGCCTACAGCAACGAGGTGAAAGAATGTGCCCTCGGTGTCCGGCACGAAACCCTTGCGGCACACGGAGCCGTCAGTGAAGAGACCGTCCGCGAGATGGTCGAGGGCGTCCGCTTCCGTCTCGACAGCGACTATGCCATAGCCACCACCGGCATCGCCGGCCCCACAGGCGGCACTCCCGACAAACCTGTCGGCACCGTCTGGATAGCCGTCTGCTCCCGCACCGCCACCGTCACCCAACTCATGCACTACGGCGACCGCCGCCAGCAGACCATCGACCGCACTGTAAACCAAGCCTACGCAATGTTAATACGCCTGTTATGCCAAAAGGATTAATCACCATACTCATGCTCGTCTGCTCCAACGTCTTCATGACGTTTGCTTGGTACGGCAACCTCAAACTGCAGCAGATGAACCTCATCAAAGACTGGCCGTTGATAGGCATTATTGTCCTCTCGTGGGGCATGGCCTTCTTCGAATACACCTTTATGATTCCTGCCAACCGCATCGGCTCCCAAATCACCGGAGGACCCTTCTCCCTCATGCAACTCAAGGTCATACAAGAGTGCGTCTCGCTCGTAGTGTTCACCGTCATTGTAGCCACCGTCTTCAAAGGCGAGCCCATCCGCTGGAACCACCTCGTAGCCTTCGGCCTCATCGTCCTTGCCGTCTTCTTTGCTTTCATGAAAACTGAATGATTTAAAAATAGATTTAAACATAAATTACCATATAATAACCATTAATTAAGAGATGGATGTTCAGCGTTATAAGGACGTGGTATATGAAATCATCGGTGCAGCGATGGAAGTTCATGATGTATTGGGATATGGTTTATTAGAACCTGTATATAGTGAAGCACTACAGTTAGAACTACTTGATAGGGGAATAGCTTCTGAAAGGGAAAAGCATTTGCCTGTATTCTACAAACATCATCGGTTAGAGAAATATTATCAGATGGATTTAGTGGTAGGTGACGTTGTGGTAGAACTAAAATCTGTAAGTGATTTGACCTCAGCGCACCGGACACAACTTTTCAATTATTTGCGTTTGGTCCGTATGCCTGTCGGCTTACTTGTCAACTTTGGACAACCAAGCCTGCAAGGGGAACGTTATGCTTATGACGTGGTCGAAAACGAATGTGTGCTGCTCAATAAGAATATGAAACCTGTATATGATTACCCTTTTATTCCGAGGACATTTGAATAAACGATAATTAATGATAATTCACGGTAATTCATGTTAAAAAGAAAGAAATTGAATACCAATATTTTTGAATATTAAACGTATTGTTACCCATGAAAAGAATAATACCCGTGTTGATTGCACTCTTGCTTGTTGCAGGATGCAACAGCGATATGGACAAAACCGAACTCACCGACTGGGAGTTTGAGTATAACGACCAATGGTACTCCGCCAAGGTGCCTGGCTGCATCCATACCGACCTCATGGCTCACGGCCTCATTCCCGACCCTTTCTACGCCACCAACGAGGACTCCGTGCAATGGGTTGGCAAGCAGGCATGGAAATACCGCACCATCATCACCCGCGACATGTGGGAGGGCTTTGAACACTGCGACCTCGTGCTCAACGGGGCCACCTATTGCGATGTGTGGCTCAGTGGCGAGTCGTTCGGCACCAAATTCCAAACACGGGTGATGACCATCGATAACATGTTCCGCGAATATAGGGTGTGCCTCTTTGATGTCTTGCTCGACAACAAGGAGTTGCCCGACCTCGGCGATGAGGCTGTGCTGGAGATAAGGTTCTACCCCATCGAGCAGAACAACGAGAACCACTTTGCCACCGAAGTAAGTGAAGAGGACGGCTACCCATGGCCCGACATGGACTACGACCTGCCCGACCACCGCGCCATGAGCCGTATGGCCCCCTACATGCTGGGGTGGGACTGGGGTCCAAAGCTCAGCACCGTGGGCGTCCTCGGCAGTGCAAGGCTGGAGTGCTACAACGGTGACCTGCCCGAAGAGCCGGAGACAAATCCCAAGTCGTGGGGCGTAACGCTGAAGCAGGAGCAGGACTCCATTGGTCAAAGCTTCACCTTTTATCGTAACGGCAAGCCCCTCTTTGTGAAGGGTGCCAACTGGATTCCCGTCCATTCTTTCCCCGTGCTCGACAGCGCCAACCGTGCCCGTTACCGCCACCTGCTCACCTCCGCCAAGGAGGCCAACTTCAACATGCTACGCGTGTGGGGTGGTGGAATCTACGAACCTGACTATTTCTTCGACCTCTGCGACTCGCTGGGTCTAATGGTGTGGGTCGATTTCAACTTCAGTTGTGCCCTCTATCCCTCCGACAGCGCGTTCCTCGCCAACGTCAAAGAAGAGGCCGTGCAGCAGGTGCGCCGCATCTCGAAGCATCCCTGTGTGGTGCTGTGGTGTGGCAACAACGAGGTGAAGAACGGCTGGGAAGATTGGGGCTGGCAATCACAGTACCAATGGACTCCCGAGCAGTGCGACATATTGAAGCACGGCATCGACACCCTCTTCGGCGAGAACGGCATCCTGGCCCAAGCCGTCAAGCAACACGACCCGTTGCATCGTCCTTACATCACCACCTCGCCGCTCTTCGGCTGGGGGCATCCCGAGTGCGTAACCCATGGCGACAGCCACTATTGGGGCGTATGGTGGGGGGAGCAGCCTTTTGAGATGTACAAGGAGAAAACGGGCCGCTTTATGTCCGAATACGGATTCCAGAGCTACCCCGACTACAGCACAGTGTGCCGTTTCTGCCCCGAAGACCAGCGCACCATCGACTCGCCCACCATGCGCAACCACCAAAAGCACGGCCGTGGAAGGGAGATAATCGACAAAGCCATGCAACAATACTATGGCGTCGACAGCCGCTCGCTTAGCCTCGAGGACTACTGCTATGTCAGCCAGTTGCTACAGGCTTGGGGCACGGGCTACGGCATCTTCTGCCACCTGAAGGCGCAACCCCACTGCATGGGCACCCTCTATTGGCAACTGAACGACTGCTGGCCCGTGGCATCGTGGAGCAGCATCGACTGCTATGGCAACTGGAAAGCCCTCCACTACCGTGCCCGCGACCTCTTTGCCGATACCGCCGACCTCTCACGCTGGGAGAAATACTATAAGACCTACCCCAAGAACCTCCACCTCCGCAAGGCCAAGTATCAGTTAAGCCAATCGCTGAACAAGAAGGGGCAACTCACCGCCACCGTCAAGGCAGAGACCAATCTCCGCGACGTGATGCTTCAGACCGAACCCCATGTCGACGGACGTTTCGACAATAACTATTTCGACCTCACTGCAGGTTCCACTGCCACACTGCGTTTCATCCCTGCCGACCCCAAGGCCGACTTGTCGCGAGTCAAGATTACCCTCAAGTGCCTCAACCAGGTGCTGAGCCGATAAACAGCGGTTCCTTCGCTCCTTCACCGTTTCTTCACCCTCAGTTCTCCCATATTTCTCCCATCCTGCATGGGAGAAATATGGGAGAAATATGGGAGAACTGAGGGGTAATTAGCGAGGGTAGGGGTGGCGGTTCTTCTTTTGTCGTAGATGTAAGGCAGGTGGTGCCGTTAAGGTGTAAAGCGTTGATTGCTATCAGAATGAGGGCGTTGTATGGTTCCAAGACTTTTTTTTCTTGGTATGTGAAAAAAAAAAAGTATATTTGCAGGACAAAAAGAATGTTCGATGATATTAATTTAAAGTCCTATCTCTATGAAAAACAGATTGTTTATATTAATATTTCTTGTTGCAGGAGTCGGCAGCCTGTGGGGACAGAGCTTTATTTGTGAGGCACCGGCCGTGGCTACGGACACGTCGATAGTGCGGTGGTGGAAGGCGCAGAAGTATGTGGTTTATTCGCGTCAAGGGAGCAACCCGGCAACGGTTTCGTTGGTTGACTTTGCGTCGGGAATGGTAAAAACCGCGACTTTGCCGTCGGGAGCGACGATAAACGATTTCCGCATTGACGGGAACAAGGTGATTGCCGGAGGTTCCAACATGTCAGGTTCGCAGAAAGTGGGTTTGCTGGCTTGTGTCGATATCTTGGATTTGGAGGCAGGTTCAGGCTCTTTCCATGTCTGTTCGTTCTCAAACACCTGGACGGATGATGGCTGCTGTGCGGTTGATTACTTTAACCGTATTACCGATGTCAAGCGTATAGCCATTGTCAAAGGAGGGGTTTCGGAAGTTGCCTTTATCGCTGACAATGTTATCCTGGATTCGGATGGTGAGACTGTTTTGTTTAACCGGGTGGGGTACGGCAGCGCGGCTATTCCACCAGTGTCTGGAAATATATTTGAATATCATTACAACAAGTATGGCATGGAGGAATATACCGATATCGATACAATGGAGAACTACATCGTGATAGCGGCCAAGGCGACAGATTCCTCCACACTCAGATTGCAGGTGTTTGACAAGACCCACGATTTCGCCAGATGCAAGTATTATTCATACACGACAGACAGATATTGCCACAACGACCACGTTTTGATGGGTAACCCAATGGTCTCGGCGCTGGATGGGGATAATTTTGCCGTGGTATATCACACCAAGCCTAATTTGGTTGGCAATAGCATCATGGTGGTAAAGAAATATAGTGTGTCTGGCGGGGCGCCGTCGCTGACGGGAAGCCTTGATGTGTCGATATCGAGCGGGTATCTGAGCAATTGGAAGATGCGCGATGTGAAGTACTGCAGTTACTACCACACACTGATGGCTTTGAACGACTGCCCTGCCCAGTCGACACCAGGTTTCGGTTCGCATGTCTATTTGTTCGACATGCTGAACTTCAATTCCGGGCCGCATCAGATAAGGTTTTTGCCGTATCACTACAGCGAATATTCTTTGGATATGAGCAGGAACGATGGATATGTCTTGTCGGGTCAGATGAATGCTGTGGGGCAGTTGGTGGTATCGGAAGAGTTGATACCGGCACCCTCTTCCTGCGGGCAACGGGAAATATTGCCCAAGTTTACTCCCTCTACTCCTTCAATGTATCGTGTTTCAAGATACCAGTGTACGGTTGTACCTGTTGTCTCAGATATCGTTATTCCGTTTGTGGCAGTGGAAAGCATGTTGAACAATACCTGTAGTCGTCAAACCCCTTATGCCGAATAGCTATGAAGAAAAGTATACTTATTATTTCGCTTATTTTGTTTTTTCCGGTTGTTGTCATGTCACAGGCACCGGCCAAGTCTTTCATTGTCGATACGGTGATAACCCCATACTACGAATTCGACTATATGGAATGGGTGAATTCCGACCCTCACCACCCTTTGCTGTCATCGAGTCGCAATTTGTCGGTTACCAATCCAAACCATCCATCATGGGGGTACGTGGATTTTACAGGCGACTTGCTCCAGTACAATTATGTGGAGAGGGATGTCGATGTATATGGGATAGCTGTGTGGGGGCATTTATTTGGTTCTACGGGTAATCGGTTTACCACTCCGATGTTCCCACCGGATACGTTGTTCCTTTATGAAGCAACGCCAGACACTTTCCAGTTGATGGAGGCAGTTGTTTTCGACAATACCGATACCAATGCCTTAATTGGCTGGGTTTACCAACCTCGTATTACTAATGTTTATTATAGTTGTCTTGATTCCATGAATGACACTTTTAACAGAAACGGTTATTATTGTTGGAATTTCTATTTTGACAAACCCGTTAGGGTGGCGGATTCGTTTTACGTGGGTGCTTCCGATAATCGTGATTTTTATTACGATTGGTGGGTTGATCGATATGTGAATCATATTGATGAGCCTCTGCCAGAGCTGCTATATCCTCAATACGGTTTTTTTGGAACCAATATGATGGAAATCCATTTCGACTCCACCTGCTGGATGCCTTTCTTTAAAAAGAAGGTGAGGCTTAATAGGCAGACAGAGAATTGGATGTGCAGTCCGCTTGGACTTAGGTTAGGTGAGTGGGGGTATCATGAGCAGCGCCTGTTTTGGATGATTGTTCCCCTTATAGCAACCTACGACACCACGTGGATAGTGGACACCCCGGCCTGTACGCCTGTGTACAGGGTGAGGATGTTGAGCCGTTTCGGCAACACAATCATGCTGCAGTGGGACCACGACGGCACGCATGAAGAGTGGCAGCTTTCCTATGGTCCACAAGGGACACCGCCCGAAAGTGGCACGGTGGTGGACTGCACGGTGAACCGGTGGCAATATGAGGACACCGGAGGGGTGCCAATGGTGGCATACGTGCGCACGGTTTGCAGCGAGTTGGACACCATACGCTATAGCGATTGGAGCGAGGGCTTTGAATGGTTTTTGTCACCGTTTGATATATCTGTTGACGAAACGGGTGATGTGGCGTCACAGGTGACACTCCGACCCAATCCCGCCACGGAGTGGGTGGATTTGCTCTGCCCATTGAGGGTGACAGGTGTGGATGTATACGGTATGGACGGGGTGCTGCAGTACAGGATGCAAGAGGGTGTCTCGGGCTTTGCCGTCCGGGACTGGGCAAAGGGTACCTATTTGCTGGTGGTGCACACTGCCGCCGGCAGGGTGACAAAAAAACTTGTGGTGGAGTAGAACATAGTGTATCTGGTGCACTGCCAGAATGATTGAGAAAAATAAACATATGAAAATAGTTTAGTGCGTGAAAAAAAATAGTATATTTGCAGGACAAAAAGAATGTTCTATGATGGTAACCTCTAAAAATTAAATATTAATTATTCAACAATATACAGTATGATTCTGCGTTATATGTTATAAAAAACAACATCACCTATGAGCAAGTACAAGTCCACAGGTAAACAGACCCTCTTTGACGCCGAGAATGCGGCACAGAAACTCTCCGAGATAGGCAACCCGCTGGAGAAACTCGACAGCGTGATAGACTTCGAGATGTTCCGCAGTCGTCTGGAGGAAGCAATGGTGAACCACAGCACCAAAAGCAATGCCGGAGCGAAGCAGTACGATGTGGTAATGATGTTCAAGGTGATGGTGCTGCGGCAGTACTACAACCTTAGTTATGAGCAGACGGAGTACCAGATAATAGACCGCAGCAGTTTCAAGCAGTTCCTCGGACTGGCAAGCGGCGATAAGGTGCCTGATGCAAACACAATCCGTAATTTTTTCGAGGGGTTGAAAGAGAAAGGTCTTGGAGAGACACTTTTTCAGGACTTCGTCGACGACCTGCTAGAGAAGGGTTTCATCTTCAATGAGGGACAGATAGTTGATGCGAGCTTTGTACTTGCACCACGCCAGCGAAACACCCGCGAGGAGAACAAGAAAATCAAGGACGGTGAGGGAGGCGGCCTGTGGGGCGACAAACCGAACAAGAAACGGCAGAAGGACATCGATGCCAGCTGGGCACAGAAGGGCGGCGAGGACTTCTTCGGGTACAAGGTCAGCGCAAAGGTGGACGGCAAGAGCAAGTTCATCAAGAAGATTGTGGTTACAACTGCGTCGCCTCACGACTCGAAAATGTTTCCCGACCTGATGGACGAGAGCGACCGTGGACAGGTCACATTCGCGGACAGTGCGCATGTCGGTCAGGAAGAGACTCTGAAGAAATACGGGCTGAAAGACGAGATATGCGAGAAAGGCTATCGCGGCAAACCGCTGACCGACGAACAGAGGGAAGAGAACCGCAAGAAATCCGTGATTCGCTCCCGAGTAGAGCACGTGTTCGGGTTTATGGAAGGCGCGATGCACGGGCTGACAGTACGAACAATAGGCATCGCAAGAGCCACAGCACACATATTCCTGAAATGTCTAACGTACAATATGTTCAGGTACGAGCAATTTGTAAGGAACGGAATAAGATAACGGAATAACCAACCTAAACAACAAAAAGCGAGGTGAAATAATGTAGACTAACAGAAAACAATACCTAATGACGAGAATTGCAACCTTGTTTGCACCTCGAAATAACTTTGCAAATAATAACAAATTCTGGCGAAGCGGCTAAAGTAGGCTCACCGCTTAAACTAGAAACTTAAAATAATCAATTTTTAGAGCCTACCTGATGTTAAACTAAAGTCCTATCTCTATGAAAAACAGATTGTTTATATTAATATTTCTTGTTGCAGGAGTCGGCAGCCTGTGGGGACAGAGCTTTATTTGTGAGGCACCGTCCGTGGCCACGGACACGTCGATAGTGCGGTGGTGGAGGAACCAGATGTATGTGGTTTATTCTCGCCAGGGGAGCAACCCGGCAACGGTTTCGTTGATTGATTTCGGCACCCAAACAGCCAAAACCGCAATGTTGCCGTCAGGAGTAATGATAAACGATTTCCGCATTGACGGGAATAGGGTGTTTGCTGGTGGTTTTATCATGTCGGGTACGCAGAAAAAAGGTGTACTGGCTTTTTTTGATATTCCTGAATTGATTGAGGGCAGAGGCACTTTCAATGGTTGCTATTTTGATTGGACCAGAATGGACGAAGGTTGTTGTTCAGTAGATTACGAAAATCTAATTACCGAAGTTAGGCGGATAGCCTTAGTTAAAGGTGCAATACCGGCAATTGCTTATGTTGCCGATAATGTAATAGGGACTAGGGGGACTCATACGGTATTGTTTAACCGTGTGGGGTACGGGAGTGCTGATTATGTTCCATTGAATGGGCATATGTTTGAATATCATTACAACAAGTATGGCATGGAGGAATATACCGATATCGATACAATGGAGAATTACATCGTGATAGCGGCCAAGGCGACAGATTCCTCCACGCTCAGATTGCAGGTGTTTGACAAGACCCATGATTTTGCCAGATGCAAGTATTATTCATATACGACAGACAGGTATTGCCACAACGACCACGTTTTGATGGGAAATCCAATGCTGACAGCACTGGATGGCAACAACTTTGCCGTGGCGTACCATACTAAACCAAATGCTTTTGGTAACAGTATTATGGGGGTGAAGAAATACAGTGTGACTGGCGGGGTACCGTCGCTGACGGGAAGCCTTGAGGTGTCGATGTCGAGCGGAAACCTGAACAATTGGAAGATGCGCGATGTGAAGTACTGCAGTCATTACCACACACTGATGGCTTTGAACGACTGCCCAGCCCTTTCGACATCTAATTTTGGGTCAAATGTCTATTTGTTCGACATGTTGAATTTCAATACGGGACCTCATCAGATAAGGTTTTTTCCTTATCGTTACAGCGAATATTCTTTGGATATGAGCCAGAACAGCGGATATGTTTTATCGGGTCAGATGAATGTTGTGGGGCAGTTGGCGGTATTGGAAGAGTTTATACCGGCACCCTATTCCTGCGGGCAACGGGAAATAATGCCCATGTTCACCACCTCTACTCCTTCAATGCATGTTGTTTCAAGATACCAGTGTACGGTTGTACCTAATGTTTGGGATTTTCATTTACAATTTGTGGCGGTAGAAAGCATGTTAAACATTAGTTGTTTCCGTCGAACCCAAAACGCTGATTAGCTATGAAAAGGATTGTTTTTATTATAGTTTTAGTTTTTGCCATTCCGTTTTTTGTCAAGGCTCAGGCACCGGCAAAGTCGTTCATTGTCGACACGGTGATAACCCCATACTTTGATTTCGACTATATGGAATGGGTGAATTCCGACCCGCACCATCCTTTGTTGTCAACATGCAATCCATTGTTTGTTAGTCATCCAGATCATCCATGGGGATATGTGAATTTTACAGGCGACTTGCTACAGTACAATTATGTGGAGAGGGATGTCGATGTATACGGGATAGCCGTGTGGGGGGAGTTACATGGTCCTACGGGTGATGCACAGTTTACCACTCCGATGTTCCCCACGGATACGTTATTCCTTTATGAAGCAACGCCAGACACTTTCCAGTTGATGGAGGCAGTTGTTTTCGACAATACCGATACCAATGCCTTAATTGGCTGGGTTTACCAACCTCGTATTTCCAATGTTTATTATAGTTGTCTTGATTCCATGAACGACACTTTTAACAGAAGCGGTTATTATTATTGGAATTTCTATTTTGACAAACCCGTTAGGGTGGCGGATTCGTTTTACGTGGGTGCTTCGGATAATACTGGTTTTTGGATAGATTGGTATATTGAGCGGTATGAGAACCACATAGATGAGCCGCTGCCGGAATTAGTATATCCTTATTACGGTGTGTTCGGTACCAATTTTATGCAAATCAATTATGATTCCACCTGCTGGATGCCTTTCTTTAAAAAGAAGGTGAGGATTAATAGGCTGACAGATAATTGGATATGCCGTTCGCATGGACTTAGGTTAGGTGAGTGGGGGAATCATGAGCAGCGCCTGTTTTGGATGATAGTTCCCCTTATAGCAACCTACGACACCACGTGGATAGTGGACACCCCGGCCTGTACGCCTGTGTACAGGGTGAGGATGTTGAGCCGTTTCGGCAACACAATCATGCTACAGTGGGACCACGACGGCACGCATGAAGAGTGGCAGCTTTCCTACGGTCCACAAGGGACACCGCCCGACAGCGGCACGATGGTGGACTGCACGGTGAACCGGTGGCAATATGAGGACACCGGAGGGGTGCCGATGGTGGCATACGTGCGCACGGTTTGCAGCGAGTTGGACACCATACGCTATAGCGATTGGAGCGAGGGTTTTGAATGGTTTTTGTCACCGTTTGATATATCTGTTGACGAAACGGGTGATGTGGCGTCACAGGTGACACTCCGACCCAATCCCGCCACGGAGTGGGTGGATATGCTCTGCCCATTGAGGGTGACAGGTGTGGATGTATACGGTATGGACGGGGTGCTGCAGTACAGGATGCAAGAGGGTGTCTCGGGCTTTGCCGTCCGGGACTGGGCAAAGGGCACCTATTTGCTGGTGGTGCACACTGCCGCCGGCAGGGTGACGAAAAAACTTGTGGTGGAGTAGGGCGTGGCTTGCCCGATGCTGTGTCATCATGATTGAGAAAGAAATATTAACACTAAAAAACAGTTCAATATGAAATTAGATGGAAGACGCGAAAGCAACAATGTTGACGACCGTAGAGGTCGAGTCACCAAGACCGCAGGACTTGGAATCGGCGGACTGATTATTGCTGGTATTATCGCTTTGGTAATGGGTGGCGACCCCTCGAGTGTGCTGTCGCAGTTGGCCAGCAACAGCACTACAACTGAAAACACCGAGTATGTGGCCACTCCTGAGGAGGAGGCTCTTGCCAAATTCGCTAAACAAATCCTGGCAAGTACCGAGGATGTGTGGTCTGCCGAGTTCAAGAAGATGGGACGCACATATCAGCCCCCGAAACTTGTCCTTTTCAAAGACGCTGTGCAGAGCGGATGCGGCAATGCCACTTCTTCGTCGGGTCCTTTCTATTGCTCGGCCGACCAGTGTGTCTATCTTGACTTGGAGTTCTTCTCAAGTATGCACAAGACACTCGGTGCCGACGGCGATTTTGCCTATGCCTATGTTATTGCCCACGAAGTGGGACATCATGTGCAATATCTTTTGGGTACTTTGTCCGAGGCACACAAAATAATGAGTCGCTCGAGCGAAAAGGAGTCCAATCAGATGAGTGTCCGTCTTGAACTGCAGGCCGACTTTTATGCCGGCGTGTGGGCTCATCATGAAAATGACCGGTTTGGTTCGTTGGAAGATGGCGACATTGAAGAGGGACTCAATGCGGCTTCGAAGATTGGTGATGACTATCTACAGAAGAAAGCGCGTGGCTACACCATACCCGATTCGTTCAACCACGGCACTTCAGCCCAACGTGCCAAATGGCTTAAGAAGGGTCTGACCACAGGCAATGTAAAAGATGGCGACACCTTCTCGCCAAGCTATGCCAGCCTTTGATATGGCATTAAAATAACACCATTTCGGCAAGGAAAAACCCGCAATAATGCAATTGTAAGTATCAGACAATGAATATATAGTAATTAATTTTCAGATTGTTTTTGCAACAAAAGAAAAAAAATACGTATATTTGCATTTTCAAAACGGAAAAAATAAAAACTATATTATCATGAAGAAATCTCTATTTATCGTGCTCTTTCTTGCCTTGATGGGCGGAGCATTTGCCCAAAATCAGGGCACCACCGAGTATGTTTCAGCGTTGATAACCTTTAGGGATGGCAGCGTTGTGCCTCAGGATACGCTGAACAAGTATGGCGTTCTTATCCAAACCCGTTCGGGTCGCATGGCCACTGGTCTTATTGCTGCTGAGCAGTACAAGGCCTTTGTGCTGTGTCCCATTGTGGAGCGCGTACAACCCTCTACCCGTGTGTTTTTGCGCAGCAACCAAGTGTCTGACAACGCTGCTTTCACCGAGACTCCCTATCGTAAACACGAAAAGGCTGTCGACAACCGTTATGAAGACCGCGAAGATGTGCGCCACCATGTTATCCCCGAACAGGATATCCGCAACGACGAGGCCAAAGGCTGGTATCTTGGTTTGATGCTGGGCGGTTCGAGCAACGACCTCTATGTTCAGAAAACCATCTTCAATGGGATTTGGTATTCTTCCCGCGGCCTTAACCTTGAGCTCCGTGCCGGTTATCAGTTCAACGAATGGTTTGGCATCCGCAGCGGTCTCAACCTCCTTTCCAAGAATTATGCCACCAAGTTGACTGTCGACAACAACGGTGTGAGCGAAAAATACCAGACTTTCCATCAGAACCAGTACCTCCAACTCCCCCTCATGGCTGACTTCTCCATCGGAGGCGAGTCTGTCCGTCTGCACCTTATGGCTGGAGGTTATGCCGCCTACTGGCTCTCACAGTACCGCGACGGCTACATTTATGTGCCCGATGCAGTCCAGAATTACACTGGTTGGACCTATCGTTTTATCAAAGGTTACGACAACCGTTTCGATGCCGGTATTGCCGGTGGCTTAGGCCTTACTATGAAGGTCACCCCCAATTGGCAGCTGCATTTTGAAGGCAACTACTACCACGGCCTCATCAGCACCGCCAAGGCTCCCAGCAAAACGTTCAATCGCACATGGACTTTTGGCATGGGCGTCACCTATCACTTCTAAAATTTATTTGTGGTTAAGTTATATGGTTATTTTGGACGGCACCTGTTATCAAGGTGCCGTTTTTTTATCTTTTGCAGTCATTCCCTGTAGGGGTGAAAGAAAAACATAGCATCATGATACAAATCGACGAAACAACATTCGAGGTGGACCGCCCGGTGTGGCCAGACTTCCTCAACAACCGTCCTGTCAACAGCCACAAAGGCACTTTCGGCCATGCCCTATTAGTGGCGGGGAGCTATGGCAAAATGGGTGCTGCTGTGCTGGCGGCAAAGGCCTGCCTGCGCTCTGGCGTTGGCCTCCTTACTGTCCATGTGCCGCAAAAAGGGGTGGACATTATGCAGACCGCAGTCCCCGAGGCCATGGTTTCCATCGATCCTAACCCTTTGCGCTGGAGTCATGCCTTTCACCGTAGTGAACTATCGCGATACGATGCTATAGCCGTAGGCCCTGGACTGGGGTTGGAAAGCACCGAAGCCTTGCGCTGTCTGCTTGTTGAGGCTCAAGGCAAACCTCTTGTTATCGACGCCGATGGCCTCAACATGTTGGCCTCGTTTAGTGACAAGGAACAGCTCCTGCGTTCCCTTGGCATCGGCGCCCCTGTGGTGTTGACACCCCATGCGCGAGAATTTGAACGGCTTTTCGGTTCTCAGCAGGACAACGAAAAACGAATCGAAACCCAGCGTGCATGGAGCCGGGCCACGTCGTGCGCCATAGTTTATAAGGGTCACCGCACCCAAATCACTGGCGGAAAGGGGGAAATGTATATCAATACTACTGGTAATCCAGGCATGGCAACTGCGGGAAGCGGTGATGTTTTGACGGGAGTAATACTTGCTATTTTGGCTCAAAATAAAGAATATCAATATAATGCAGCGATATGTGCCTCACTGGGTGTGTGGATACATGGCAAATCTGGCGATTTAGCACTCAAAAACCAGTCTCAATGCAGCCTTACAGCAGGGGATATAGTACATTTTTTATCTCTGTCAACGATGTGATAATCATTGGTATCCTTACAAAAGAAAAATTTTTTTCAAAAAAAAATTTGCCAATTCAAAAAAAGTTCGTATCTTTGCAACCGCTTTGAAAGAGAAAAGCAAGCCTTCCTCAATAGCTCAGTTGGTTAGAGCACCTGACTGTTAATCAGGGGGTCGCAGGTTCAAGTCCTGCTTGGGGAGCAACAAAAGCCGCAGTCAAATGCGGCTTTTTTGTTGCCCTTGCTTTCGTTGTTCAAGCTATGGTAAACAAACATACAAATCAATGATTAAAATCTTACTGATAACCCTGTTGTGTGCACTGGTCATTGTTGCGGCGATGATGTTGGGTCTGGGCATCAAAATGCTGTTGACTAAACACGGCGAGTTCAAACGCCATTGCAGCAGCATGGACCCCTATACTGGACAATCGGCCGGATGTATCTGTGCCAAGTCGCCCAAGGTCCATTGCAAGGAGAAAGAACGCTATTCTCCCCTTGATGTGAACGAGAACTTGATGGAAGAGACTCGTTCTTGAACTGACAGAACAAGGACAGAAAAATCCCCGTATCCGGTCCGATACCGATACGGGGATTCTTTTTCGATGGAAGAAAAACCGCTACTTGATGTTTAGGTTCTTCTTGTATGCCTTCATGGTGTTTTCCAACAGGGAAATGATGGTCAAAGGTCCCACGCCTCCCGGTACGGGAGTAACCCAGCTGCACAATTTGTCGACCTCGTCGTGTTTCACATCTCCAATGATACGGTAACCGGATTTGCGGCTTTCGTCGGGGATGCGGTGGATACCCACGTCAATAACCACAGCACCTTCCTTCACCATTTCGGCTGTTACAAATTCGGGCTTGCCAATGGCCACAATAAGGATGTCTGCCGAGCGGGTTAATTCAGCCAGGTTCTTGGTACGGCTGTGGCACAGTGTAACGGTGCAGTCGAAGCCCTTGCGCGAAAGCAGGTTGGCCACAGGAGTGCCAACGATATTGCTACGGCCTATCACCACGCAGTGTTTGCCACATGTCTCTATGCCGTATCTTTTCAGCAACGTGCATATCCCCATTGGGGTGGCGGGAACAAAGGCATCCTCACCCAGCACCATGCGCCCCACGTTGATGGCGGTGAATCCGTCCACATCCTTGTCGGGCGAGATGGCATCGATAATGTGTTGCTCGTTGATGTGCTTGGGCAGGGGTAGCTGCACGATAAAGCCGTCAATCTCCGGGTCGTTGTTCAGGAACTCGATTGCTTCGAGCAAGTCCTTCTCGGATGTGCTTTCGGGATAGCGGTACACCGACGAGGTAAACCCCACCTCGTGGCTTGATTTCTCCTTGTTGGCGACATAAGTTTGGCTTGCTCCGTCGTTACCGACAATCACTGCTGCCAGGTGTGGCGTGCGGTATCCGTCGGCCATAAGATTGCGCACCTCGGTGGCAATCTCGTTTTTAATCTGGATAGATAAGGTTTTTCCGTCTAATAATTCAAACATGAGAGTGGCTTTTGTATGTTAGTGGTGTTGTTTATTATCTGTGGCGTTTGGGCAACCGGGGGGCTTTGCCCTTGGTGCTTACGGCTTTCATCATCTTGCGTGTCTCCTCGAACTGTTTCACAAAGCGGTTCACATCCTGTATTGTGTGTCCGCTTCCTGCGGCAATGCGCTGTTTGCGGCTTCCGTTCAGGCACGACGGATTGCGGCGCTCGTAAGGGGTCATGCTTCCTATCATCGATTCGATGGGTTTGAAAGCGTCGTCGGTGATTTCCACGTTCTTTGTCAGCTTGTCCATGCCGGGAATCATGCCGATAAGGTCTTTCATGCTTCCCATCTTCTTCACTTGGTTTATCTGCGACAGGAAATCTTCAAAACTGTATTCATTATGGATAAGTTTTTTCTGTATCTTGCGGGCCTCCTCCTCGTCATACTGTTCTTGGGCGCGTTCCACCAGCGATACCACGTCGCCCATGCCCAGAATACGGCTTGCCATTCGGTCGGGGTGGAACACATCCAGTGCATCCATCTTCTCGCCGATACCCACAAACTTGATGGGTTTCTGCACCGCGTAGCGGATGGTCAGAGCCGCACCGCCGCGGGTGTCGCCGTCGAGTTTTGTCAACACTACGCCGTCGAAGTCCAGTCGCTCGTTAAAAGCCTTGGCTGTGTTGACGGCATCCTGACCCGTCATCGAATCTACCACGAACAGCGTCTCTTGCGGGTTCAGGGTCTGCTTCAGTCCCGAAATCTCGTTCATCATCTCTTCGTCCACCGCCAATCGGCCAGCAGTATCCACTATCAGCACATTGGTGCCTTTCATTCGGGCATCCTTAAGGGCTTTCGTGGCAATGTCGTTGGGGTTAGTGTTCCCCTCTTCGGTGAATACGGGCACCTGTATCTGCTGCCCCAGAGTTTGCAACTGGCTGATAGCTGCCGGACGGTACACGTCGCCTGCCACCAGCATCACGCTCTTGTTCTTCTTGTTTTTCAGATAATAGGCCAGTTTGGCCGAGAACGTGGTTTTACCCGAACCCTGTAAACCGGCTATCAAGATTATGGCGGGGTTGCCCTTGGTATTGATGTCCACAGTCTCGCTCCCCATCAATTCGGTGAGTTTTTCGTGGACAATCTTCACCATCAATTGCCCTGGTTCGATACTCTGAATTACATTCCGTCCCAACGCCTCGGCCTTTACCTTGTCGGTAAATTCCTTTGCGATGGGATAGCTCACATCGGCATCCAACAGAGCCTTGCGCACCTCTTTCACGGTCTCCGCAATGTTGATGTCGGTGATACTTCCCTTGCCTCTAAGCGTGTGTAACGCTTTCTCTATCTTACTACTAATGCTTTCAAACATAGGCTTGTTACTCTTTCTGTTGAAAATGCAAATTTACGTTTTTTTTTTGGATTTTCATCTCTTAAATAAGAATTAACAACTTTTTTTTCATTTTTGTGAAACTTTTTTCCAAATTTGACGTTATTGGTCTTAAAAATGATGGTGGAATAGATTATATTGCTATGAGACAATTAAAAATTACCCATTCTATTACAAACCGCGACATCAAGTCGCTGGACAAATACCTGCAAGACATCTGCAGCGAGGAATTGCTCACCCCCGAGGAGGAGGTGCGTCTGGCCCAACGCATCAAAGCCGGTGACCAGGAAGCCCTCGACCGCCTTACGCGGGCCAATCTGCGTTTTGTCGTCTCTGTGGCCAAGCAGTACCAGAACCAGGGTCTCAGCCTTCCCGACCTCATCAACGAAGGCAACGTGGGTCTCATCAAGGCTGCCAAACGTTTCGACGAAACCCGTGGATTCAAATTCATATCCTATGCTGTCTGGTGGATTCGCCAGTCCATTCTCCAGGCCATTGCCGAAAACTCCCGCATTGTCCGTCTGCCCTCCAACCAACTTGGTGCACTCAATAAACTTAAGAAGGAAATCAGCCGACTGGAACAGGAACTGGAACGCCCCCCATCGGAAGAGGAGTTGGCCGATATGCTCGACATTCCCGAGGAGAAAATTAAAAGTATCCTTGGCATCTCCGGCCGCCATATTTCCATCGACGCGCCCCTTGTGGCCGACGAAGATGTCAACTTCGTCGATGTCCTCCCCAACGAGGACACGCCGCCCACCGACAGCGCTCTGATGCAGGAATCCCTTTCGCAGGAAATCGAACGTGCCCTCTCCACTCTTACCGAGTATGAACGCGAAGTCATCAAGATGTACTTCGGTATTGGAATGCCCCACGCCCTCAGTCTCGACGAGATTGCCATGAAATTCGGCCTCACCCGTGAGCGTGTGCGCCAGATTAAGGAAAAAGGCATCAAGCGTCTCCGCGTCAGCAGCAAAAGCAAGCACCTTCAGGCCTACCTCTAACAGTTTTCAGTTTGGACCTGATACTAAAATATTTCCCAAACCTTACAGAGCGGCAGAAAGAACAATTTGCCGCCCTGTTGCCCCTTTATAGTGACTGGAACGCTAAAATCAATGTCATTTCGCGCAAGGACATGGACAATTTCTATGAGCATCATGTCCTCCACAGCCTTGCCATTGCTAAGGTGCAGCCCTTCGGCACCATGGCCGAGATACTCGACGTGGGTACTGGCGGCGGTTTTCCCGGCATCCCTCTGGCCATCATGTTCCCCGATGCAAAATTCCATCTTGTCGATTCCATAGGGAAAAAAATCAAGGTGGTGCAGGATGTGGCCGACCAACTGCAACTCGCCAATGTCCGAGCCGAGCAAGTGCGAGCCGAGCAAATAAAGGGCGAATACGATTTCATCGTCTCCCGGGCGGTCACTGACCTCCCGCAGTTTGTGCAATGGGTGCGTGGAAAAATATCTTCCTCGCGCTACCACAACCTTGCTAATGGCATCCTCTATCTCAAAGGGGGTGACCTGACCGCCGAACTGGCTCCCTTCAAGAAAAAAGTCCGCACGTGGGATATTTCCGACTTCTTTACCGAAGAGTACTTTCAGACAAAGAAAGTGATACATCTCCCCATGCGCTAAACCCATCATTGGCATAACAATAAGAGAGGCCTTGCGGAGACCTCTCTTTTTTTGTTCTATCGGTGTCCTTGTGTCAGTCCTCCATCGATTCGTCAAATGCGCGAAACTCCATGTATGTGTTTGTGTAGTTGTAGTATATCCGGATTTTGTCTTCTCCAACGTCACATTTTATGGCGGCGTTGAGTGCATTAAGCATCCTTTCTTCCCATCCTGTCGCGTCATATAATTCAGTGACAGGCTCAATGTGAATACTTATGTCGCCATTGTTCATAGTATAAGTGCCTTGCAGAATGTTCGCCCCGATGCCCGACATCGTGCCGTCGGGGTTGAACTGTATCACATAGTATTGCAGGTGGCCGTTCCACATCGGAGCCTCGCTGGTGTTGGTGGCTCGGTCCACAAAGCGTGCCAGATACCACCGGTGGTCGGTAATCTTCGGGATGTGGTAGTTCCGATAAATGCAGCGTATGCTTGCCCAGTCTATTTCATATACGTCGTAGCCTTCGCCAGCTATACCGCCCATGGTCACAAGCAGATTCCCCTGGCAATCGACAAGGCTTACCGTTCCGTCGGGGCAAGAGACGCAGTAGTTCAACAGAAAACCGTCCTTGCCTCCGTCGTATTTGCATGTGCTTATCTCGGCACGGATAGTGCCGCGGTAGGTCTCCATGAATATCACGGTGTTGCGCAACCACTCAAGCTGCTGCAGGGCGTCGTCGCAGCCACAGTGACACACGGGGTTCGGCACAGTGCCGAGAGGGGTGATACTATCCTGCTTGCCGCAAGAGACAAGACACAGGCAGCATACAGCTGCGATAATGGGGTGTAGGAGGATGTTTTTCATAACAGGAATATTAATATTGTACTTATCTTGCCCATGTTGTTGACTTCACTTATAAAACGCCCAAGGTTTGGAAATCTCACACCATTTAACTGTTTTTAACCACGCAGGCATTATTTGAGGGTGGTAAATGTACAATCGGCCATCCGCGGTCAATTCAAGACAAGATGTTCCAAAAGGATTTTCACTCCCAGCCCAATCAGCACCACGCCGGCAAGTATGGTGGCCGTGCGTTCTGGTACAGGGATGTTGCGGCGTCCCAGATATACGCCCACTAACGACACAATAACGGTAGTGCCTCCAATCATGGCCACAGCCCACAGCACGTCGGACATCGTATGCTCCAGTCCCATCCCTATCCCCACGGCAAAAGCGTCGATGCTGGTAGCTATGCCCAGCAGCACCATGGTGCCGGGGTTGACCACGGTGCGTTGAGGTGCCTCTTCGCCCTTGTTGCGGAGGCCGTCAACAATCATCTTGCCGCCTACAAAGAGCAGAAGGCCGAAGGCCACCCAGTGGTCCACAGCCTCGATAAAGCTGCGTGCCACGTCTCCAATCAATGCTCCCAGCAACGGGAACAAGCCTTGGCACAGTCCGAAAATCAGTGCCATGAGAATGCCCCGGCGATAACTCACCTTGCTGTGAAATGCCGTGGTTGCGGACACTACAAGCGAGTCCACGCATAGCGAAAGCGATAGTAATAATGCCTCAACAATAGTCATAATGAGCGGATTGTATTCTACTGTTCCTGTATTAAAAGGATGCAAAAATAACATTTTTTTATCGAAAAATGAAAAACGGAATTGAAAAAATGAACTTGAATTTGTTTGTGTTGGCACAATAATATCCATTGGAGGGCGTTATTGGTGACATGATGAAAAGGTTTGTAAAAATAACATTCTTGTTAGCCTTGGCTCTCTTGCTGTCCATCCCTGCCCAGGCACGTAAGAAGAACCAGTACGAAATCACGCTCAAAATCAATGGCGGGCGCGACTCCATTATGTATATGGGGCATTACTATGCCAAAGGCAACTCCGTGGTGGACACCGTCAAGGTGGACAAGAAGGGACGTTTTGTGTTTGAGGGGACTGACACCTTGGCCAACGGTCTCTATTTCTTCGCCAACCCGAAGGGGACCTATGTGGAGTTTGTCATTTATAACGAAAAGCCATTCTTCACTTTCGAAACCGAGCAGAAAGACTGGACCTCGAACATGAAAGTGAAAGGAAGCAAGGAAAACGAGTTCTTCTATGCTTTCCATCGCATCGACGCCACCGTTACCGAAGACCTTATCCTGCACGAAGCAAGGATGGACTCCGCAACTTTTGCCGCCTATCGCTATAAGAAACTCCTGGCCTTGGACAGCGTGAAAATGTCAATGATTGAACAACACCCCGAGAAATTCCTCTCCAAGATGATGCTTTCCGCCAAAGAGGTTGATGTCCCTTATGTGGATGCCAATGGCGACTCAATGACCGTCGACCAGCGCAGGCAATACTACATTGCGCATTATTTCGACAACATGATGCTCGACGACAATGCCCTGGTGCGCACCCCCAAGGCTGTGTTCTACGACAGGGTGATGACCTTCTACGACAAAGTGCTGAAGTTTGCCCCTCCCCAGACCATCATCAGCTATATGGACCCCATGCTCGAGCGTGCCAAAGCCGCCCCCGACGTGTTTATGTATCTGGTCATGACTTTGACTCAAAAGTATCTGCAAAGCAACGTGATGGTCCACGACGAGGTGTATGTCCACCTTGTGAAGAAATACTATGCCAGCGGCGACAACTTCTGGTCTTCCCCCAGCACCATCGACAAAGAACTGATTCGTGCCAACAAATGGGAACAGCTGCTTGTGGGTCACGAAGCCCCCGAACTCATTCTCTACGACACCCTCCATATCCCCCATTCGCTCCACAACTACCCTCACAAATGGAAACTGCTGGTATTCTGGTCTCCCAACTGTGGCCATTGCAAGCACATTATCCCCGAAGTGTACCGCGTCTTTAACCAATACAGCACCCAATACGACATTGGAGCCTTCACCATCCTCAGCGACCCCGACGACAAGACCCGTGCCGAGTGGAAACAGTTCATGGCTCAGCACGGCATGACCAGCCCCGCATGGCTCAGCCTCGACGGGGGTGAGGCCAACGTCGATTGGCACGACGTTTACGACATCACCAGCACCCCTCAAATCTACCTCATCGACCAGGACAACATCATCCAGGCCAAGAAACTGGGCGAGAGCAGCATCGAAAATGTCATCAAGGCCATCTGTGCCGAGTGAAATCAAAGCGCAAATAGTTATCAATAAAGTTAATCAATATGAGAAAATCGTTATTAATTGCAGGGTTCGCCGCAGCAACCCTGCTTACAACAGGATGTAAAAAAAGTATGGACAATCCCTTCTTCTCGCAGTGGGGCACCCCCTACGAAATCCCCGACTTCGGGAAAATCAAAACCGAACACTACATGCCCGCCTTCGAGGAAGGCATGAAACAACAGATGGCAGAAATCGACGCCATAGTCAACAACCCCGAAGCCCCCACCTTCCAGAACACCGTCGAGGCCTACGAGTACAGCGGCGAGCTGCTCAACACCGTTGCAGGTGTTTTCTTCAACCTCAGCGAGTGCGAAAACAGCGACGAGATGGAGGCCATTGCCGAAGAGGTGACCCCCAAACTGTCGGCTCACGGCGACAACATCGCCCTCAATGCCAAACTCTTCGAGCGCATCAAAACCGTCTACGACCAGCGCGAAGGCCTTGGACTCGACCCCGAACAGATGCGTCTGCTCGAAGAGACCTACAAAGGTTTTGTGCGCAGCGGCGCCAATGTTCCTGCCGAAAAGCAGGCCCGTTTCCGTCAGCTGAACGAGCAGATTGCCTCGCTCACCCTCCGCTTTGCACAAAACGTGCTCAAAGCCACCAATGCCTACCAGCTGGTACTCGACACCGCCCCTGCAGGCATTAGCTCCGACCAGATTGCCGCCGCCAAGGAGGCCGCCGATGCCGACCCCGCCACAAAGGGCAAATTGGTCTTCAAGCTCAACCTCCCCAGCTGGGAACCTTTCATGCAGAATTGCTCCGACCGCAGCCTGCGCCAGCAGATGTGGGAGGCCTACACCTCGCGCTGCAATGGCGGCGAGTTCGACAACACCAAGATTATCGACACCCTCGTCAACCTCCGTCTCGAGCGTGCCAACATCCTCGGCTTCAAAACCCATGCCGACTATGTGCTCGACAACTGCCTTGCCAAAACCCCAGCAGCCGTCAACGCCTGCCTCATGCAGATCTGGGGACCTGCCCTGACCAAAGCCAAACAGGAATGTTCTGAGTATCAGAAGATGATCAAAGCCGACGCCCCCGATGCCAAACTCCAGCCTTGGGACTGGCGTTACTACAGTGAAAAACTCCGCAAAGCGAAATACGACCTCGACGACGATGTGGTGCGACCCTATTTCTCACTCGACAACGTGCGCGAAGGTGCTTTTGCCACCGCTGGCAAACTCTACGGCATCTCCTTCCGCGAGAACCCCTCTCTGCCCACCTACAACAAAGTGGCCCACGCCTACGAAGTGCTCGACGGCGACCAGGTCATCGGCATCCTCTACATGGACTTCCATCCCCGCGCCAGCAAGCGCAGCGGAGCCTGGATGACCGAGTTCCGCGGACAAAAGATTGACCGCGAGGGCAAGAACGTCATCCCCATCATCCAAGTGGTCTGCAACTTCACCAACCCCACGGCCGACAAACCCTCGCTCCTCACCTTCGACGAAAGCGAGACCCTCTTCCACGAGTTCGGCCACGCCCTCCACGGACTCCTCAGCAAATGCCACTACCCCTCGCTGGCCGGGACCAATGTCCCCCGCGACTTTGTCGAACTCCCCTCGCAGATTATGGAAAACTGGTGCCGCAACCCGCAGGTCATGAAGACCTATGCCAAGCACTACCAGACCGGCGAGAGCATCCCCGACGAGCTGATTGCCAAGATTGCCGCTGCCCAGACCTACGGACAAGGCTTCATCAACACCGAACTCCTTGCCGCCTCGCTGCTCGACATGGCCTACCACAGCATCGCCGCTCCCCGCCACATCGACCCCAACGCCTTCGAAGCCGACTACCTCAACAGCATCGGTCTCATCCCCGAGATTGTCAGCCGCTACAAAAGCCCCTACTTCCAGCACATCTTCACCACCGGCTACGATGCAGGCTACTACAGCTACACCTGGACTGCCATCCTCGACCACGATGCCTTTGCTGCCTTCACCGAGAGCGGCGACCTCTACAATCCCGTGTTAGCCAAGAAATTCCGTCATATCCTCGAAAGCGGCAACACCGTCGAACCCATGCAGATGTACATCGAATTCCGCGGCAAGGAACCCTCGGTCACTCCTCTCCTCAAAGACCGTGGACTCATTTAATACAACAGAACCATGGACAACAACATTCGCCGCCTTACCCGCAGCACCTCCGACCGCCGCATAGCCGGAGTGTGCGGAGGCATAGCCCAGTACCTCAATGTGGATGTCACGGTCATCCGGATTCTCTTCCTCTTTGCCTTGATTTTTGGCGGATTCGGCTTCTGGGCCTACATCATCGTATGGCTTGCCGCACCCGAGGATAACCGGCTCAACCGGTAGTCCTCAGTTTCGGCCGGAAATACAAAACCTCGCCTTTGCTCGTTCCACACGACAAAGGCGAGGTCTTTCTTCTTCTCCGTAAATCAGAGCACCACCGTGTCTTCCATCAAGGATGAGGCGAAACCGTCTGCCAACTGGAGCAGGGAGCAGAGCGGATACTTGTCTCTGGCGGTGTTGAGGTTGCCCTTGGCCTCCATGCTTTGGAAGGGCAAGTCCCAAGCGGTCATGTGCCACCGTATGGCGGCAATCTCGGCATCGGTCATGTCAAGACCCAGACGCAGAAGGATGATGACACTCTTCTCGCCGTGGCCGAGGGGGAAATTGCTGTAGTCCACGGTGTAGCCGTTATACTCTTCCCACCTCCCGAAACTGTTCTGGCGTTTCTTGGTAACCTCCTTGTATATGTCGGCTTTGCACACGTC
Source organism: Bacteroidales bacterium (assembly GCA_017530105.1). Classification (GTDB taxonomy): domain Bacteria; phylum Bacteroidota; class Bacteroidia; order Bacteroidales; family P3; genus Colimorpha. The sequence continues at coordinate 16,065 of JAFXMW010000072.1, read as the reverse complement.
GTGCAACAAGGTGGCAATGGCCACACTGTCCTCGGTCAGCAGCTCTTCGAGCGACGGGTTGAGGCTCAGAGCCGTGGCGCGGAGACGCATGGCGGCGGTGTAGACATTGAGCGAGTGGTCGGCAAGACCGCCCTCATAATTGCCATGGAAATTGGTTGAAGCGGGAGCCGTGAAATAACCGGAGCCCTTCAGCCAGTCCATCACCTCGTCAATCCCCTCACGGTCGGTGGCGTCGAGCAGTTGTAGAATCTTCTCCTTTGTAGTCATCTCATCTTAGTTCATCAGGCGGCTTTCGCCCCAGTTGTACTGAGGATAGGACTTCTTCAAATCGCTGGCCGAACCGGCGACACTGCTGCCTCCGCTGGTGGCGAAAACGCAGATAGTCTTGCCGCTGAAATCATGGGCCTCGATGAAGGTGTTGATGATGGTGGGGGCGGTGTACCACCACACGGGGAAACCAATCCACACCGTGTCGTAGTCGGCCAGATTGTCGCACCTGTGGGCGATGGCTGGACGGGAACTCTTGTCGTTCATCTCGACGGAGGAACGTGACTTTTTGTTGGTCCAGTCGAGGTCGGCGGCCGTGTAAGGCTCGGCAGGCTCAATCCTGAAGAGGTCGGCATTTTTCTCCTTGGCCAGCTTTTCGGCAGCCCGTTGGGTGGTACCTGTGGCGGAGAAATAAGCTACAAGTGTCTTTTTCATAGTGTTGTTCTGTTTAGTGTTGTTGTTTTGAGCGCAGGCTCCCAGCATCAGGGAGCAGGTTGCGACGAATAAAATTATGTGTTTCATGTTTTATGTAACGGCATTTTTTGTTTTTTATTGGATATGCCCCTTTTTTTTGAGGCATTTCTGTGCAGCCCGTGATTGCAGGGTCTCGATTTCAGGTTTCAAGCATCTTTCCCCGCTCGTTTTGCAGTATTGTTACACTTGTTTTACACTTTTAAAGTGTAAAACAAGTGTAAAACAACTGGCATTAAAGTGTAAAACAAGCGAACCTTGAACGAAGGAGGATTGAACTATTCTTTGCCATACATACGGGTTACGATTCCCTGCATTTGAGGGGGCAGCAGGGCCATGGCGGCTGTTTTGTAGGCATCGGGCACCCCGTAGTAGGCTTCGGCCATGCCGCCGGTGATGCAGGCTATGGTGTCGCTGTCGCCCCCGAGTGAGACGGCGTGGCGGATGGCGCTTTCGAAGTCGTGACTTTCGAGGAATGCTTCAATGGCCTGCGGCACGGTGTGCTGGCAGGTTTCGTTGAAGTGGAAAGTGGGACGTATTTGGTCGATGGAGAAGTCCATGTTGTAGCCGTAGAGTTGTTGGGCAAGGTGCCTTATTTCCTTCATCGGACGGTGTTCTGCCGCCAGGAGTATGCAGTCGGTCACTGCCAAGGCTCCTTTCACCCCTTCGGGGTGGTTGTGGGTGCATACTGCTGAGGCCGCAGCCCAGGTCAAAGCCTGTTCGCGGTTGCCCCGGGCAAGGAGTGCACAGGGAGCGACACGCATGGCCGACCCGTTGCCGTAGGAGTTGTAAGGCTTCGGGGTCGTGGAAAGCAGCCAGTTGAAGAAACGGGCGCCATAACCTCGGTTGGGATATTTGCTGCCATATTCGTGCATCACCTCACCGAAAGGGCGGTTGTTCATGATGGCGTCGGCTACGGCGATGGTCATCACCGTGTCGTCGGTGAAGTTGCAGTCGCGGTGGAAGAACTCGAACTCTGTCGAGCGGTGGTTGTTGAACTCGAAACGTGACCCTACTATGTCACCTATTATTGCTCCTATCATTTTTTTGTTGTTTATTTGTTAGTTGTCTTTTTCTTCTATCTGTACACGTACTTCGTCTGCCAAGTCGTCACCGCTAAGCTTCACGTAGAGGTAGCCGTCGGACTTTTTCCAGCTATGGAAGTCAGATACAACTCTGTCGAAAGCGTCGCCGCTGTCCAGCAGCACTTCGGTGAGTCGGTTGCGGCTGGCTGCATCGTAGACGCTGATTGTCTGGTTGAGGGTGGCACCGGTGTTGTGGGCAACGCGTTGCAGCATCGCTATAATTTCGGTAAGCCGTTCTTCGCTGATGTCGTCGAGGTGGCTTTTTCGTAGCATCCAGTTGCGTGGTTTGTCTCTGTCGGGGTTCATAATTACTGTTGGGTGTTATTGTTTATGGGCGGTTCAGATGATCTCTTGCCAGAAGTCGGCGGGGAGCCAGATGTTTTCCATGTCCACGGCACCGGCGAAGAGGGGTGCCACCTGTGCAGGGGTGAGGCCTGCGGTGCCGCAGCCTATGCGGGTGACGAGGAAAGTGAGCTCGGGGTGTTGATTGGCGAATCTTATGAAATCCCTCACGTGTATGGAGAGGGCTCTCATTCCGTCCATCGTGGGGATGGCGTAGCTGTTGCCTTGCAGTCCTGAGCCTTGTCCGGGGACGGCACCGAATTTGTTGAGGGCAAGGTATGCGGCGCCGCCGTCGTGGATGCCCTTGCTGTTGCTGCCAAAGACAAAGATTTGATTGGGCGAAAGGTGGTCGATTCTGTCGGGTGTGGTGCGTTGTTTGAACTCCGAAATATTGCGGTAGTTGACGTTTTCTTTCAACATGTTGCGTATGGATTGGGCTTTCTCTACGGGAGCGGCCGATTCGCAGCAGGCGTAGGAGATGTTTTCAATCCTGCTGTACATGCGGTGGCGGGCTTTGCGTTCTTTTTCCCAAGCTTCCCTCATGCCTTCGGAGGTGTCCTCGAAATACATGGTGTTGGTGATGGAGAGCTTTGCCGCCACCGACTCCACGTCCTGGTTGGTGCCGATGTAGGCGAAATTCCATCCGTATTGGTCGCGCATTTTGTCGACGAGGGCTTTGATGGCGGCTCCGGAGTATTCGTGCGAGGCGTTTTCCATACCGTCGGTGATGACGGTGACGATGACGGAGGCGTCTTTGTCGTCCTGGGTTTTGCGCAGCATGTCGTTGATGCCGTGGCCCATGGCATCGTAGAGAGGGGTACAGCAGCAGGGTTGGTATTCGCGGTGGGTGAGTTTCTTGACGCTTTCGGCGGGGGAGCAGTCGTAGACGTATTCCATGGAGCAGGCGCAGAAGGGCAGGAGCGAGACAAAGTGCTGCTGGGTGTCGGCGAATTGTTTCTGGGCGGATTGTATTCCGCCAAGGGTTTCGTTGAAGCCGGCGATGGCAGCCTCCTCGATGCTGGACATGGAGCCGCTTTTGTCGAGGATGATGAGGTTGAAGATTTTGTTCTTTGCTGTGGTTTCCATTGTTGTATAGTTTTGTGGTTAATATTTTTTGATTAGAATTCAAGGCGGAAATTGCCCTCTTCTTTCATTCGGTCGTAGCCTTCCTTGTCGAAACGGAAGAGTTTGCCTTTGCGTCCAGGTTGCTGGCGTGGGGAAGAATGGAGGGATGGGGTTTCGTCGTCCATGTCGCAGTCAGGCAGGGACTGAGCCATGAACAGGCGGGGGATACCGTTGTCGGTTGCTGCATGGTCGGCAAAGAGGTTGTCGATGTCCATGCTTACCATTTCCCGGCGTTTGCCATAGTAGGAGGGCGAGTCGGTTTCGCTCACCTCATGCAGGATACCGGTTTGGAGCATTTTTTTGTAGAAGTTGCGGCGGTCGAAATGAATGCCGAGGATGCTCTCATAGAGACGTTGCAGTTCGGCCATGGTGAATTCTTCGCGGAGGAGGCCGAAGCCTACGGGCTCGAAATGGATGTCCTGTCGGATGCGTTTCATGGCTTGTCGCAGGATATAGTCGTGGTCGAAGGCCAGCTGTGGGATGTCGTCGATAGGCCACCAACGGGCATTGGTAGCATCGTCGCCCCCGTGAACCTCGGTGTCGGGTGAGAGGGAGTAGAAGGCGATGGAGATGACTCTCTCACGAGGGTCGCGGTTGATGCCGGTGAAGGTTCCAAGTTGTTTGATGGTGGTGAGTTGGAGACCGGTCTCCTCTTTCAGTTCACGTAGTATACATTCTTCTGCTGTCTCGTCCATACGCATGAATCCACCGGGGAAAGCCCACATGCCTTTGAAGGGGTCTATCCCCCGTTCAATGAGCAGGACTTTCAGTTCTCGTCCATCGAAGCCGAAAACCACGCAGTCGGTGGCGACTGCCGGATGGGGGTATTGATAGGTGTATTGTTCCGTCGACATTTTATGTTGTTTTAGGGGTATTTGTATTTGTGTAATTTTGACGCAAAGATACAGCAAAAAAATAATATAGCAAGAAAAAATGTGTATAATTTACGCAAATAATATGTAATTGTCTGTATATGAATATGAAAAAAATGTGTTTTTTTAGTTCACATATCATTTTCGATTGTTGTTTTGTCCTTTTTTTATGTCTGAATTGTGTATTTTTTACACATAAATATAGGGTGGAAAAGTTTTTTTTCATGGACTTTGTGGGATAAGGATTTTTCTGAAGAGGAAGGCGAATTGTCGTGAATAGACATGAATTCAAGGGTGTGGTCGTTTTTTTTGTAAAAATGTTTGTGATTTGAAGAAAACATGTATATTTGCAAAAAGGAAAAACACTATTATGAAAAGACTGTTTACATTTATCCTGTTGATTGTTTGTCTGTTGGCGGTGTCGGTGGAGACGTTTGCACTATAAAAATCGTATAATAATATGAAAAGATATTTGATGATAATAGGAATGGTGATGGCGTCCGGTATGGTTTGGGCGCAGCTGCCTGTATTGCATTGTGGAGATTCTGGTTATCTTTATGGCCGAGAATGTGCAAGTTATAATATTAGATATGGTCAAACATATATGACGCCGAGGGGTGGATTCAAGGGGACAGTGATTCAGTCCGAGCAAGACACTATGGTGTATGGTGTGGTGGTCCCATGTAACTATTTATCATATAATCCATATTTGTGGGTGTATATTTTGAAAGAGGAATTGGTTGGTTATGATACAAGTATTGATAATCAACCTCTTTTTACTTTTTGGCCAGTAAGGTCTGCTTTATACTGTTTCATTGGACATCCCCCTGTTTCTTTTTCGGAGATGGAGTTCGTTTCAAGGGGGGAATATACAAATGTGGAGTATAGTCCAGCGTATGAGTTTTTTTTCGATGAGCCATATTATTTGCCGGCGGGTGAAAGAATATACGTCGGAGTGTGTGAATCGCCATGCAATGTATGGCATTATTCTGTTGCGACAAAGGAATTGGTGAATTCTCCGCTTCCTGCACCTTTATTTTGTGTAATGGGACAGGTTTGGCCACTGATACCTGCCCCAATGGATAGTGCATGGTCGATAATGCTTTTAAATTTTATGACAGAGGTTGATACTTCATCATATCCAGGAGTATATAAAACTTTTGGTTTTCTCCCTATTGTCCATCCGCCAATAGGAGAGGAGTTGAATCCCCGGCATGAGCATCCAATAGTGCCCGAAGGGGTGCATGGGTTGCGAATGGAAGGGATGGATATGGGTATGCCTATGGTCGGATGGGACAGCGTTATAGGTCCAGAGTGGGGACCTTTGGGGGTGAATGTGGACATGTATCAGGTGAACTATGCGGAGTACGGGAGGGTTTATGACACAGCGGATGTAGTGGAGACAGTGAATACCTGGTGTACGTTGCCGGGTACTTTCGACACGATGAAGTATTACAAGATGCGATGCCGTGCACTTAGTCGCCATGTGTGCGACATTCACGACACGGTGGTGTGGGGACCATGGGGAGAGGAGGCTTATTTCTATACTGGGACACGCTATCCCGACACATTGCCGCTGGAGTGTGGCGAGGTGGAGGGATTCCATTGCAATGGAGAGAGCGGAGAAATGCCTTATTTTGAGTGGGTGCGGGGGAGAGGACAGACCTTGTTTGAGGTGGCGTATGCCCCTGACCGTGCTGCTTGGGAGACGGAGGTGGTTCAGGGAACGTCATGGAGGATGCCTGAGACGGTGAGGCCCGGAGTGGAGTATAAGGTGCGGGTAAGGGCGAAATGTGTGCACAGGTGCTATATCCACGACACGGTGATGTGGGGGCCGTGGAGCAGTGTGGAGAGGGTTACGACCCCATTGAGAGAGGGGTTGCAGGAGGCGAAGAGTGACGGCACGGAGTTGTTCAGCTTGATGCCCAACCCGGCGCGGGGGAGGGTGACGGTGAGGCCGGAGCTGTCGTCGGGGCAGTGTCCTGCGGTGCTGACGGTGACCGATGCACAGGGGCGCGAGGTGCAGAGGCGCACGCTTGAGGACGGCACCCCTGTGACACTGGAGCTTGGCGCGGTGGCATCGGGTACATACTTGGTGACCCTGAAATGCCGCGACGGTGCAGGCGGCACCCGCCGTCTACAGGTGGAATAGCCCATTCAGTCCTCTGAAAAGAGAGTCTGGGTGGCGGTGTGCAAAAAAGTAAAGCCGTATTCCCTAAAAAAGTTGTATTTTTGCAAACGGTGGCTCAAGGTGGGTCGCCGTTGGTTTTAACAGATTGTCAACACGATGGATGTAAAGAATGAGGATATGAAGATGTCCGCTGCACCGAAAGGGGTGGAGGTGATGGCTCCTGTGGGGAGTTATGAGAGCCTCAGTGCTGCCATTCAGGCGGGTGCCGATGCAGTGTATTTCGGTGTGGGGAATTTGAATATGCGTTCGCGCTCGGCGGCTAATTTCACGGTGGAGGACCTTCACCGTATTGCCGACATGGCGCAGCAGCATGGTGTGCGCACTTACTTGACGGTAAACACGATTATCTATAATCACGAGATTGAGGAGATGCACACGCTGGTGCAGGCTGCCAAGGAGGCTGGCATCACGGCCATCATAGCCAGCGACATGGCGGTGATTCTCTATGCCAACAGCATCGGTGTGGAGGTGCACATCTCCACACAGTGCAACATCTCGAATGTGGAGGCGGTGCGTTTCTTTGCCCGTTACGCCGACGTGGTGGTGACAGCCCGTGAGCTGCCATTGAGGCAAGTGGCTGAGATTACTCAGTATATCAAGGAAAACGACATACGCGGTCCCAAGGGGGAGTTGGTGCAGGTGGAGGTGTTTGCCCACGGGGCATTGTGCATGAGCGTGAGCGGCAAGTGCTACCTGAGCCTTGACGAGTATAACTTCAGCGCCAACCGCGGCGCCTGCCTGCAGCTGTGCCGCAGGGAGTATTTGGTGAAGGATGTGGAGAGCGACACGGAGCTGCTGGTGAGCGGCAAGTATATCATGTCGCCGAAGGACTTGTGCACCATCGGTTTCCTCGACAAGATTATCCACGCCGGCGTGCGGGTGTTGAAGATTGAGGGTCGTGGACGCTCGGCGGACTATGTGAAGACGGTGGTGGAGTGCTACAAGGAGGCGGTGCAAGCCGTTGCCGACGGCACCTACACGCAGGAGAAGATTGCCGCCTGGACCGAAAGACTCCGCACGGTGTTCAACCGCGGTTTCTGGGACGGCTATTATCTGGGGCGCAAGATGGGCGAGTGGAGCGAGCGGTACGGCTCGCAGGCCACGGAGAACAAGGTCTATTTAGGCAGGGTGACCAACTACTACAACCGTCCGCAGGTGGCCGAGATGCGCATCGAGACTGCCGAGACCCTGAAACAGGGCGACGACCTCATGGTGATAGGGCAGACCACCGGCGTTTACCGCGCCACCGTGGAGGAGCTGCGCCTTGGCGACTCGGCACAGTCAGTGTCGGAAGTGCGTCAAGGCGACGTGTTCAGCGTGAAGACCACCGAGATGCTGCACCGCGGGGACAAGCTCTACCGTGTGGACAAGGTGGTTGACGAGTTTTGAGATTTTTTTTTAAAACATGAATTATCATTAATTGTCATTAATTTATGGTCATTACACGGCAATTCGTGTTAAAACAATCACTTACAAAAGATTTGAGATTGGTATCATGACGACGGAACAGGAACAGGCTTTGCAGCTGGCCACCGAAGCGGGACACATCCTCCTCGAGAACGGCGCGGAAATCAGCCGTGTGGAGGAGACCATGACCCGTATCGCCTCGGCCTATGGCGTCGAGGACGAGAGTTTCTTTGTGCTGAGCAACGGCATCATCGCTACGGGGCAGCACTATGCCCGTGCTGAGTTCATCCCCATCAAGGGCACTCAGTTGGCCAAGGTGGTGGAGGTGAACCAGCTGAGCCGCGACGTGACCGAGACGAAAATGCCTGTGGATGCCCTCGGACAAAGGATTCGGGCCATCCGCACCATGCGCGGCAAGGCGTGGTGGGAGACGGTGCTGGGTATCGCCCTTGGTGTGTCGGCATTCAGCATCCTCTTCGGTGGCAGCCTTGTCGATGCGCTTGCCACGTTTGCGGCGGGTGTGTGTTTGGGGCTGTTCATGTCGTTTGTGAGCCCACATTTGTCGCGTTTGGTGGGCAATGTGGCGGGTGGAATGGTGGGCGGAATTCTCTGCATATTGTTTTACAGGCTCGCCCTGGGCTTTGAGGGCTTGCCTCGGCTGCATCTGGCCAACATGATTATCGGGACCATTATTGCCTTGGTGCCGGGAGTCCCCTTTACCAACGGTATGCGCGACTTGGCCAACGAGGACTACATCGCCGGCACCACACGCCTCACCGACGCTTTCCTGGTGTTCCTTTGCATCGCCTTGGGTGTTGTCCTGGCTTTTATTGTCGATGGTGTTGCCGTCGGCGGCATTGTCCAGCTCGGCGCTCCGGTCAAGGATTGTGTGGCGGGGCATTGGGCCATCCAGCTGGCTGCGGCTTTTGCGGGCACGGTGGGTTTCTCGGCTCTTTTTGGTGCACCCCGACGTTATTATGTCACATGTGGTTTGGCGGGTATGGCTGGCTGGGCGGTGTATCTGCTTGTGGCTGCCGGTCATTCGGTGGTCGGCGCGGCCTTCTTTGCCGCACTCGCTGTGGCGGCCATCAGCCATGTCATGGCTAAGATGTGCCGCTGTCCCGTCACCGTGTTTCTCATCTGCGGCATCATCCCGCTGGTGCCTGGGGGAGGGATTTTTTGGACGGCGTACTACATTGTGACCGACCAGTTGCGCATGGCTGCGGCGACGGGCTTTGTTGCCCTGAAGGTGACCATAGCCATAGCGGGCGGCATTATCTTGGCCTCGGGGGTTATTAACAAACTGATAAAACACAAAAGCAATGGCAAAAGCTAAGACATATTATTTCTGCAGGGAGTGTGGCTACCAGTCGAGTGGCTGGCTGGGACGTTGCCCGGAGTGCGGCAAATGGAACACTTTCGACGAGGAGGTGGTGCAGTCTGTTGCACATGCCACCCCGCAGGCAAAGGGCAGGGGACAGGTCGCATCGCTGCCCAAGAGGATACAGGATGTGGAGAGTAACGCTACACAGCGGTGGACTACGCGGTGTGACGAACTGGACAGGGTGCTGGGAGGCGGCATTGTGCCGGGGTCGCTGTTGCTGCTGGGTGGCGAGCCGGGGATAGGCAAGAGCACCCTCCTGCTGCAAACGGCTTTGGTCATGTCGCATGTGCGTATCCTTTATGTGAGCGGCGAGGAAAGCGAGGAGCAGATAAAGATGCGTGCCGACCGTATCGCCGGGACAGGAAAACCCGAAGAATGTTATGTGGTGAGCGAGACGGTGATGGAGCGTATTTTCGAACATATCGATGCGGTAAAGCCGCAGTTGGTGATAGTGGATTCCATACAGACTGTGACCACAGAGACGGTGGAGTCGGGAGCCGGCAGTATTTCGCAAATCCGCGAATGTACCACCCAGTTGCAGCGTTATGCCAAAGAGAGCAATGTGCCGGTGCTGTTGGTTGGACACATCACCAAGGACGGCACTCTGGCAGGTCCCAAGGTGATGGAGCATATAGTGGATGCAGTGCTTCAGTTTGAGGGCGACAGGAACTATGGATTCCGTATCCTCAGGGCATTGAAGAACAGGTTCGGCTCCACTGCGGAGATAGGCATCTTCGAGATGCGGGGGAATGGACTGTGCGAGGTGTCGAACCCTTCGGCTCTGCTCTTGTCGCACCGTGATGAACAACTCAGCGGAGCTGCTGTGGCGGCCACATTGGAGGGAGTCCGGCCGATGTTTGTCGAGGTGCAGTCGCTGGTGAGTAGTGCGGTTTATGGCACTCCGCAGCGCAACGCCAACGGATTCGACATGCGTCGAATGAACATGCTGCTGGCGGTGTTGGAGAAACGGTGCGGCTTTAAACTGGGAGCCAAGGATGTGTTTCTCAATATGGCAGGGGGCTTGCGTGTGAGCGACCCTGCCCTCGACCTGGCTGTGGCTTGCAGCATTCTTTCCAGCAATGTCGATATCGCGGTGTCGCCACGCTATTGTTTTGCCGCCGAGGTAGGGCTAAGCGGCGAGGTGAGGCCTGTCAGCCGGATAGGCAGCCGTGTGGGTGAGGCTGCAAGACTGGGTTTTGAACGAATCTTTATCTCGAAATACGACACCCGCAATCTGGGCAACGAAAGGCAGGGCATCGAGGTTGTCGCCGTCGGGGTGATTGAGGAGGCTTTCCGTGCCTTGTTTTCATGAAAAAAACATTTTTAATTAATATGCATTATACATATCAGACTGAACAGACTTGTAGCCAGCTTATCGATTTCGATATTGTCGACGGGGTGTTGCATAATGTGTCTTTCTTAGACGGTTGTGACGGGAACCTTCAAGGTGTGTCGCGCCTTGTGGAAGGAATGAAGATAGAGGATGTGCTCGCCCGCCTTGAGGGAATACGCTGCGGATGGAAGGACACTTCCTGTCCCGACCAGCTCTGCCGTGCAATCCGTCAGGCTATGAAGGGATAATCCCTATTCGGCATCGAGGTACACGATGACCGAGCCCCCGAAGACTTCGAAAGTGTCACCAAGGGCCACGTTCAATGTCCCCTGCCACCACGAGGTGAGGCAACGGTTCTGCAAAGGGTATTGAAGCCCGGAGGCAGACACGGGTTTGTCGGGTGTGAGGGAGAAGATGGAGATTTCCTGCCCCCGGTGCGAAGAGAAACGCCTCTGTCCATTCATGGGGAGAAGGGTGCCATAGTCGCTCACCATGCGGAAAGAAACGCCGGGATATGTCTCCATATAGTATGCCAGCAGGCTGATGTTGCCCAAGGAGTGGTCTTCGCGCAGACCGGTGGCTCCGATAAAGTCAATGGCGATTTCTCCGTCGGGGCATCCTTTGTTCCGGGCATAGGATATGGCATAATGGGTGGCTTTGGTAAGGTCGTTGTATTCCTGTTCCAAGACAATCTGGTGTTTCACCTCCAAGCCAGCCTGCCGTGCCTTTTCGAGTAGGGAGGGGTCGAGGCTGTCGCCATCGCCCACAACAGAAATATCCTTGGAAACGTCGTTTTCTTTTGATGCCCAAAGGAGGAATTTCTCCAAAGCGCCGTCGCAGCAGATTACGGTATCGGCATGGTGAAGCAGGTCGTCCACCCATGACTTCTGGGGAAATAGTCCGTTGGCTATTATTATGATTTTCATTTTGCTATCTGTATAATGACTCCAATTGCGGCAGGGGCAAAGGTACGAATAATTTCTCAATGTCGAAAAAATATTGTATCTTTGCATCGCAATTTTTATGGAATCAATCAAGAAGATATACCGCAAGGGCTATGGCCCTTCATCCAGCCACACAATGGCGCCGTTCCAGGCTGCCACCCAGTTCCGCTCCGAGCATCCCGACGCTCATCGTATCCGGGTGACTCTTTATGGAAGTTTGGCGGCTACGGGTCGGGGACACCGTACCGACAAGGCTCTTGAAGACGGTGCGGCACCCATCCCTGTGGAGATTGTCTGGAACCCCGATGTCGTGCTCCCTTTCCACACTAACGGTATGCATTTCGAGGCTCTCGACATGCACGAGAACACCACTTCCGATTGGACAATCTACAGTGTTGGGGGAGGTGCCCTTGCCAATGAGAACACCTCCGAGGAAAATCACCATGTCTACGACAAATCCACCCTGTCCGAAATCCTCCCTTTCATAGAGCATGAAGGGATGAACTACTGGGAATATGTACAGCAGTGTGAAGACTCGGACATTTGGGACTATTTGCAGGACATGTGGGACGTGATGCAGAACACCATACACGAAGGGCTCCAAGCAGAAGGGGTTATCCCCGGAGGACTTCACCTGCGTAGTAAAGCAAGGCAATACTATGTCAGGGCATCCAGCTACAAACCTTCGCTCCAGAGCCGTGCCCTCGTCATAGCTTATGCTTTGGCCACTTCGGAACGCAATGCTGCAGGCGGTTATATTGTCACGGCTCCCACCTGTGGCTCATCGGGAGTGTTGCCGGCAGTGCTTTATCACCTCAAGAAAGCCCACGACTTCAGCGATACCGAAATACTCCGTGCCATGGCCACGGCAGGACTTTTCGCCAATGTGATTAAGCATAATGCCTCCCTTTCAGGTGCCGAGGTGGGTTGTCAGGGTGAAGTGGGAAGTGCCTGCGTCATGGCCGCTGTGGCGGCAAACCAGCTTTTCGGCGGTAGCCCGCAGCAGATAGAATATGCTGCTGAAATGGCCATGGAACATAACCTCGGACTCACCTGCGACCCTATGTGCGGTCTTGTCCAGATACCCTGCATCGAGCGCAATGCTATGGCCGCCCTGCGCGCCCTCGATATCAACATCTATTCCATGATGAGCGATGGGAAGCACATCATTTCCTTCGATAAAGTGGTGCGCACTATGAAACGCACCGGCCACGACCTCCCCAGCCTTTACAAAGAAACAGCCCTCGGCGGGCTTGCTGTGGATGAATAGCCTACCCGATTTTGTAAAATATCAACGACAATATACAATATAATAAATCCCTAAACGAAATGAAAAGAACAATACTACTCCTTGTCGCCTTGATGATGGCACAATTTGCCATGGCACAGCAGTTCTCACTCCCCATTATGCCCGAAAAGTTGTGGCCTTCGGACTATGCAAAGTACGAGACCGATGTACTCAACTGCTGCAATTATCTCCTCACTGCCGACCCCGCTTTCAACCAGCCTAAACACGAAGAGTGTGCCTCCTTCCTGCTTCGCTGGCTCTCCGGAACCCCCGAGGTCAGCGTGGCGATAGCCCCCGACCTTGTCGACATCAAGAACTCAAATCTTCTTCTCGCCTATATCTCGGCTTGGACACGCCACGCGTTGGAATACAAGGAGGACGGTAGTCTTGTCTGTGCCAATGTGGCCGTTGAAGATATGCTTCGCTACTACGAAACCTTCAAAGGCTCTGTTGGCAAGTCGAAAAAGACCGAAAAACTGCTTAAGCAACAGCAACGGGGTGATCTCGCTGCCGTAGTGTCCAAGGCCATAGGCATTTGAAACACCGTGGGCGAATAGTCTTCCCCCTTGTCTTTGGGTTGATTCTTCTTGCAGGATGCGAGGGGGACGGCATGCCTTTCCCCTATGTGCCCAATCTCCCAACCGAGTATAACCGTGACAGATTTGAATTGCAGGACACCTCTGTGGCAATGATTACCCACGAGGTGTTCCATGAGTATTACGAAGGGTTGGCTTCGGAACGGGTGGCCTGTTTCGACAGCCTGGGACATTGTGTGGAGTATTTCTACCGCGACCACGACATCTGCCAGCATCGGATATTCAGCTACGACAGTCTTGGCCACAGGACAGAGGAACAGGCATGGGAAGACACAGCAGGGGTGTCCTACGACAGTTTGAAACAATGTGTGGTTACGACTTATAGCTATTCCCAAAACGGACGCCGGTGCAAAGCGGTTGTCTGCGGTCCAGATGGCAAAAAGCACTCCTTCAGGTTGCGGTACGACAGAAAAGGACAGCTATCGAAATTCATCTATCCCGACGGGTCGCGCTTCAGCTACGACTACGACACCGCCGGACGGCTTGTGTGCCGCACTTGGCCCGATGCTTCGACCGAGAGGTATGAATACGACAGCAAAGGCGAACTGCGTTCAAAAATCGACCGTGAAGGCGTGCATACATGGTATTCTTCACGCCCTCCAGCCTCGAGTCGCGACAGCCTGGGGCGTGTAATAGAAAAGGTGGTGGACGCATCTTCAGGCAACACAGATGCCCCGGTTATTGCTTCTTATGTCTACGACGACCACAACAACTGGATACGCCGCACCACCGCCGGAGTCTCTTCCCCCACAATTTTGGAGGTGAGGAGTTTTAAATACTACTGATTGTAGTACTACATGCTTTGGCGGAGTATTTCGATTACTTCGTCGCGGGTGAGGGTGCGGTAACCTACTGGCAGAATCAGCACGGCATCGGTTATGGCAGGTAAATTCTCCTCGGTCACTCCCAATTCCCGGCTGTGTGTCACCACACCTATTTCTTTCATCCAGCTCTCCAGACAGTTGAGGCCTTCGGTGGCAATCTGCTCGTCGCTCTTGCCCTCGGGACGCACACCCCACACATTCTTTGCAAAACGCACAAACTGGTGAAGCCCGTCGTGCATCACATGGCGGTAGTAGGGCAGGGATACCGATGCCAGCGTCATGCCGTGGGTGGCGTCGGTCACCAAGCCGATGGCGTGGCCAATCTGGTGTACCTCCCAGTCGCCGCCCTTGCCACATTTCAGCAGGGTGTTCAATGCCCAGGTGGCGGTCCACATGATGTTGGCACGAGCCTCGTAGTCCTGCGGGTTCTTGGCGGCAATGCGTGAGGAGTGGATAAGCGAGCGCATCAATCCCTCGTTGATGTAGTCGGTGGTGCAGTCGGCTTTTCCGGCAAAATACTGTTCCATCAGATGGCTCATGATGTCGAAGAAACCTGCCACCATCTGGTACTGAGGCACTGTCATGGTGAAACGCGGGTTGAGGATGGTAAACTTAGGGTACAAGTCCGGACCGAACACCTTGCCCAGCTTAAAGCCGGCTTTGCGGTTGGTGATAACGCTGCCGCCGTTCATCTCGCTGCCTGTTCCCACCATGGTGAGAACGGCTCCAATAGGGACAGTCTTGCACGAAGGCCAGCCTTGCTTCACCCAGTACTTTTCCCAGGCATCTTCTTCGCAGTAAGCCGAGGCACTCACAGCCTTGGTGTAGTCGATGGTCGAGCCGCCGCCCACAGCCAGGATGAGGTCGACGTTGTTCTCCCGCACCAGTTGGCAACCCTCCATCACCTTTTCGTAAGTGGGGTTGGGCATCACGCCGGAGTCTTCCACCACGGTCTTGCCTGCCGTCTTCAGAGCGGCAATCACAGCGTCGTAAATGCCGTTGCGCTTAATCGAGCCGCCACCATAACACAGCATTACCGTTGGCCCGTAGTTTGCCAGTTCTTTACATAAATGATTCATTGCATCCTCGCCGAAGTACAGCTTCGTGGGATTGTGGTAAGTGAAATTTCCTTGCATAGTATTCTGATGTTTAATGTTTCAAAATGAATAGGTTATATGTGGCGATACACCTCATATTCGTCTGCAAATATACAACAAAATCCCGACATGGCAAAATGTTATCATTCTTCACAGGTCTTTGAAATGAAGCACAGGCACACTGACAAGGACTACTTGTCTGTAATGTGCGGGATGACATTATGAACAAGTGGATTGGGAATGTGGTATTTATGATTTATTTGTCAATGCTTACAATCTTGTATTGGCGTGTGCCAAGTCCAATGGCTTCAGCGTGCTCAATGGTGTGGATGCCATGCTGTTTGTCAATACGTTTGAGAAGGTCGGTGGGATCGTTGGTAGCCGTCACCTGCTGATTATTGATGATGTCGATGCAGGCTTGGTCAAGGGCTACAGGATCGGTGGAGGCCAGAATGCCATAGTCTTCGAGTTTCACAGGTGCAGGGTGGTCCATACAGTCGCAGTCAATACTCATGTTGTTCATCACGTTGATGTAGATGATGCCCTCTTTCTTGTTAAAATAGTTCGCCACAGCCTGTGCGGCGGCAGCCATACTCTCGAGGAATCCCTCCTGGTCATTGACATACTTTGTCCAAAGTTTCAGCATGTCGAGCTTGTTCATTCTGCCAGCCGAGTGGATGTAAGCCTTGCCGTTCTTGCTGGCGCAGCCAATGGAGATGTTTTTCAGTGCCCCGCCGTAGCCGCCCATGGGGTGTCCTTTGAAGTGGCTGAGGGCAATCATAAAGTCATAGTTAGCCATGTGACCGCCCACGATGTCATACTTGATGTGCTTCTGGTCT
>JAFXMW010000071.1 GCA_017530105.1 Bacteroidales bacterium | reverse complement strand
GTTGTGGCTGAAGCCGTGAGGACCGTACTCAAGCTCGAAGCTGATGTTGCCCTCGCCGGCGGTCCAGTTGACGGTGACGCTGTTGTCGGCCACGGTGGTGGAGACGTTGGTGGGTGCATCGCAGGTGACACCGCCGCTGAGGGTGGTGGCGTTGACGTTGGCCCAGTTCTCGCTCAACCATTCGGAGCCGCAGACGGCTTTGACGTAGAAGTCGTAGTCGGTTTCGTCTTCAAGACCGTTGAACACATAGCTGTTGGTGGTGGTGGTAACCTGAGTGCCGGTACCTTGGTCGAAGCCATAGTAGCCGTATTCGATTACCCAGCTCTGTGCCATCGGGTCGGCAGTCCAGTTGAGGGTGATGCTGTTGGCTGTGATGTTGCCGGCGGTGAGTCCGGTGACGTTGGGGCAGACGGCAGTGGCGAAGGTCACAGTGTCGCTCCAGTCGCCTTCGAGCAGGTTGGCACCGCAGAGGGCGCGGATGGAGGCGTTGTAGGTGACACCGGCGATGAAGCCGCCCACGGTGGCAGGACGTGCAGTGACGCGGTAGACGCTGTCGAAGCCGGCAAACCAGACGTGGATGTCCCAAGCGCTTTCGTTGCCGTTGACATTCCAGTCGAGGGTAGCGGTGGCATTGGTGACGGCAATGGCGTGGAGGCTGTCAGGCGGGAAGCAAGGCAGGCTGTCGGTGAGGAAGCCGTTCTCGACCCATTCGCTGTAGCCCATGCTGTCGGCACTGCAGTTTTGACGGACGCGGAAGGTGTAGTAGGTGGTGGGGTTAAGTCCTGTGAAGGTGTAGGTGTTGCCCGAGACAGCGATGTCGGTGGCGGGCCAGTCGGTGGCACTGCTTTCCTTGATGTTCACCTCGTAATCGGTACCGTCGCCTGTCCAGGTGATGGTGGCAGACTGGTAGTCGTTGGTCACACTGGTGATGACGGGGTCGGGACATGCAATGCCTGCACAGGCAATGAGGGTGATGTCGCCCACGGTGCTTGAGGTATAACCACCGGAAACGGTGTAGATGTTGTATGGGCCGGAGTCTTGATAGATGTAGCGCATCTTGGTGGAGGAGTGTGTATGAGCCTCGAAGGAACTACCGGTGGTCCAGCTGCCGTGTTCACGGTTGACAGCGAACAGCACGTTGCTGTGGCCGTCCCAAGTGAAGGTGGTGTCGAAACGGTGGAGCTGCGGTTCGAGAGCGGTGAATGAGAAGTCGGCGCTGTCGATTACTTTGACAAAGACGTGGTTGGTGTCGGGAAGGATGAAACCGCCACTGAGGTCGCTTTCCGGGACATTGGCCATGTATACCGTCGAGTTGGTGTAGTAATCGCTGGAGCTCATTGTGGTAGGAGTGAAGCTGAAAGCAGAGATGTCACCATTCAATCCGGCCAGGTAGGCAGAGTCGATGATGGTCTGCACATAGGTGTAGCAGTATGTTCCATAGCCAATGGGGGAGTAGGTCGAGGTGGAGGAGGGCAATGAAGCGTCGTAGTTGACAGCGGTGGTGGCGTTGTCGCAGATTTGGGTCATGAAGGTCTCGCCGTCGCTGTAGAGGCTGGTGTCGCCAGCACCGCAGATGCGGCGTACCCAGAATGCATACTGGGTGAGGTGTTCAAGACCGGAGACATGGACGTGGTTGGTGTTGGAATAGACTATTGTGTTGGTTGTACCATCAGGATACGGACGGTATGTAATCTCGTAGTTGGCGTTGGAGGGACCTTGCCAGTGGAGGTTTGCCGTATTGGTACCCGGGGTGGCAGAGAGTGCTACCGGGCGCGGGCAGGTTGAGTAGTCGATATGGATGTTGTCGACAGCCACAGGCTCGCCCAGGTTGGGATAACTGGCCTCGGTGTTCTGGTTGAACCAGAAGAAGGCCACGCGGTGGATACCGTGGATGGTGTCGAAGGAGGCCGTGTAGGTATTCCAGTTGGTGTCGCGGCGAGCAGTGGCAATGCGATAGAGGTCGTTGACATTGCCCCACGGGGAGGTGATGTTGCTGTTGGAAGGCAGGGGGGCGATGGCGGGATTGACCAGGAACACCATCACACCGTCGTAGTTGGCACTGAGGGTACCGCCCACACGTGCGCGGAAGGAGATGGTGAAACTGCTGTCGGTGGTGCCGAAGTCAATGTCGCGGTATGCGGCGGCGTTGACAACCGATACGGAATGATAGGGCTTGTAGGTGGCTCCGCTGTCGGCAGAGATGTACAAACTGTAGCTGCCGCTGTCGGCCACGGCGTTACCGCGGTACCAGTCGGTGGTTGAATTGGAGCTGGTTAGCCAGTTGCCCCACTCTGCAGCGTCCTCGAAGTTGTAGTGGTAAGGAATGGTGGCGGGGTTTTGCGTGGTGTTGAAGGCGAACCGTTCGCGGCTGTATTCGCCGGTGTCACCGGCACCGCAGACGGGTTTCACATGGTATTCACCCAGGAAACCACTGGGCAGGCCGGTAAGAGTGAACGGGTTGGAGTTGGCGACAACCGTGGTGCCGGTGCCTTCCTGGAATCCAAGAGGGCCGTATTCCACAATCCATTGGGTGGCGCTGCCGCGTTCATTCCAGAAGAGGTCGACAGAATTGAGAGTGGCGTTGGTGGCCGACAGACTGTCGGGACGGATACATGTGGGTATCAATTCGAGTGTGAAGTCGTCGAGGTAGGGGTAGGTGTAGTTGTTGGTGTAGAAGGTGCGGACTGCGACGTTGGCGCCGTTGCCGGTGTAGTTGGCCAGAGGCACTTCGAAAATCTCCCAGCGGAGGTTGCCGGAGTGGTAGACAGTGTCGACGGGGACAAAGGTGCTGGCATCATACATGTTCTCCATTACACCGACCTCGAAGGCAGGAATACCGTATGTCTCTGAACTCTGGTAGGCGTAGAATACGAGCTGAGTCTGGTTGGCTGCGTAAACGTTGGTGTCGAGTTCGGGCATGACAATGTAAGAGACAGATGAGCCGGAACTGCTGTACATGTAGATGGATCCACCGGTGTTGCCCGAACGGTTGTAGGAGGTGGAGATGTAGGTATAGGTACTATAGGTGCCTGTGCGCAGCCAGCAGCTGGGCAGACGTCCCGTGCCACTGCCCCAGTTGTTGAAGTTTTCGGAGTAGGGCAGGACGGAAATGGCTGAACACTCGGTGGTGGCATTGACAGTGGTGGAGAGCGAGTCGCTGCAGACGGCGACTACCATGAATTCGTAGTTGGAGCCGCCTTGGAGACCCGTGAACTGATAGGTGGTGGAGGTGACGCCCATGGCTGCAAGGGTGTAACTGTCTTCATCCGCCAGACGGTAGTAGAGGTTCCATGCGGTATCGGAGTTGCCGTTGGCCCAGGCAATGTCGACAGTGCTCGATGTGACATTGGTGACAACAACGGGAGGTGCAGCGCAATCGCTGGGTACCAGGCAGGTGCCGCCAAAGATCTTCATGACATTGCGGACACTTAAATCATAACCGTCAGAGACAGAACCGGGAGTATAGGGGCCGCTGTCCTGATAGGCATAGCGGGCGGCTCCTGCCCAGGCGGGAGCACTGAGGAATGCATTGCCGCTGACATAAGAGCCGGTGAGGTCGCGGAAGATGACAACCAGATTGCCGCTGTCGGCATCGTAGAAGAACGGGGTGGTGAGGTTGAACTCAAGCCATCTGTTCGCTACAATGGGGATATATCCGCCGTTGTAGACACAGGTCAGGCGCAACGGAGTGATAAACCCGCTGGCGGAGGAGTCGGCGGAGATGCCCATATAAACCTCGAATGTTCTTTGCTGGGCCACCACTTTCGGAAGGACGGAGATTTTGGTTATCGTACTGGTGCCGCCGATTTCGTGGGCGGTGAAGAACTGCTGTGTATAACCATAGTTATAGTATGAATAGCTGGGGAGATAGGTGGAGGTGGTGGTGCCGTTGGGGTCGCCGACGGTGACGTTGATAAGATTGGTGGAGTCATAGACCTGACACTCGTACGATCTGGTGGAGAAGGTGGTTTGGACTGCAATGCTGGTGCCGTCGTCACATTCGGCGTAGACTCGCAGATTGTAGTCGGTGTTGGGGTCGAGACCGGTAATGGCAGCATGGTTCACACCTGCGCCGCTGACAGAAGTGGAATTCCATGAGGACTCAGAGGTGGCTTTGTACTCAATCGTGGCGCCGTTGTAGGAGGATCCGATGGGGGTCCATGTCAGTATTGCCGACACGGGGCCTGCCTCAACAACCAAATCTTCAACAGGGCTGCAGTTGGGGATGACGTCGAGGGTGATGTCGTCGACATAGGCATACCAGTAGTTGGAGGGCATGTTGGCACGGATGGCCACATAGCTGCCGTAGGCAGTGTCGGGAAGTTCGTCGAAACGCACGGTGTATTTCACCCAATCGGTGGTGAGGTGGTCGATATAGACAGTGTCGTAATAGTAGAAGGTCCCAATGTCGTTGGGGTCGCTCATCACACCAACATAGAACACAGGTTCGTACGAAGTGCTGGAGGGCTTAGCCCAGAAGCTGAGCATCAGGTTGTTGGTGGGGAGGACGGCGGTGTCGACAGGAGGCAGGATGATGGCCTGGTAGTTGCCATAGGAGGTACTGTTGGAGTAATACCAGTAAATACCTTTCATACCGCCGGGAGTGTGGTTGTAGGTAGTGCTGGCACTGATATAAGGATATCCGGGATAGCTGCCGTCGTTCAGGTGTCCCCAGCAGGGAATAAAGCTGGCAGAAGAGCTGCTGCCGGGACGTGCATGCTCGAAATCCTCAAAGAAAGGCAGCGTGTCGAACAGTCCGCAGGCTGAATAGACGGAGATGGAGGCTGCAGTGCTTGTGTCGTCGTCCGAGCAGATGGAACGGATGTAGAAGTCGTAGCGCGAGTTGAATCTCATGCCGGTCAGGAGGGCAGAGGGTTCATTGACAACAACCGAGTTGTCGCCGTAGGAGACTTCCCATTCTTCCTCTTCGCCGTTGGGTGTCCAGGCAAGGGCGATGGTGTCGCCGGTAACCATGGTGGTGTGGACGTTTCTAACATGCGGACATGGGGGGATGTAGTCGACGGTGATGTCGTCGATATACATGTAGGGATAGTAAGAGGTGCTGCCCTGAACGGGGTTGGCAAAGGCAATGTGACCGGCGGGACCGGTATAGCTGGACAATATCACATCATGCTGCACCCATCCCTCGCCATAAGAAGGCACAAATTCTTCGAGTACGGTGAAGGTGCCGAAGTCTTCGGGGTCGGTCATGACACCCACTTGCAGTTTGGCATCGGGATAGCTGGAGCTACTCTTATAGAGCCAGAAACTGACCATCAGGCTGTCGAGAGAAGTCTGCAACATGGGCAGGGCGAAATATTCATAGGAATTGTAGGTGTAGGTGTACATGTACATCACATTGCTGCCCGAGTGGGCTAAGGTGGTGTTGGTCACATAAGGATAATAGCTGGTGGAGTAGTTGGTGTATTTAACCCAGCAGGGACTCGGCACGGTGCCGGTGGTTCCGGATGTCCAGCCTTCGGAGGCCTCGAAGCCCACGAAGAAGGGGACAGTGTCGGCGATACATTCGGTATGAGCCGTGGTCTCGCTGTAGAAATAATTGGTGTCGCAGTAGTGCGAAACGCGGAAATCATACACCGTTCCGGGGGTAAGGTCGGTGACAGTGTAGAAATTGTTTGCCAGATAAAGTTCCAGGGTGTCCCACGAACTGCTTCTGGAATCGCGATACTCGAGGTTCCACATGGTTTCCTCGTATCCGGGAGCCCATGACAGCTCGACAGAACCGGTGTCGGTGGCGACAACACTGATTACGGGGTCGGCGCAGGTGGCAAGAGCGATACATTCACCCATGTAGAAATGGATGGCGGCGCGGTAGGAATAAGTAGAGCCGCCGCTGCCTGAATTGTAGTCGGACAAAGTGTAAGGAGCACTGTCTTTGTAGCGGAAGCGGGCCTTGTTGGCGGCAGAGACATAATAGCCTGCCAAGCCCGTGGAGCTGGAGTGCGATTCGCCTGACGGCTGGTTCATGAAGGTTGTGATGATGATGCTGCTGGTGCCATCCCAGTTGAAAGGAACATCGAATTCATAGTGTTGCCAGCCCGTGGTGCCCAGGGGATGAAGGGCAGGGCCATAGACCTGGGTATGTGAATTGGGATTTTCGAGGGTGGCGTCGCTGATGGAAGTGGTGCTGGTGCTACCCATGAAGATGGTGAATTCCTTGTTGTAGGTTGATGCAGGCGAGAATCCCAAGTCGATACCCATGATGGTGCCCGCAGTCATGCCTGCAGCGGTAAGTTCGGCGGCGGTCCAAATGGCCTGGTATGCAGTGTTGCCCCATGAGCTATAGGCCAAGCAACCAGACTGTGAAGTGGTCGAATTGCTGAAGTACACAGTGTCGCCTGTTGCAGGATCAACCGCACCGCAGCCAAGGACTCCTGTTGAGAAAGTGATGCTGTCCCATGCACCGTAGCTTTCGCTGCCGCAGTGGGCGCGGACATAAGCCGTGTAGGTGGTGCCAGGGGCAAGGGCCGAGAAGGCGTAGTAGGGTTCCGTGGTGGTGACGGTGGTGGGAGCGGTTCCCGTAACGCTGTCATACATTATCTGGAATCCGACAGGGCTTTCATCGGTGCCGGCCATATAACCCCATGTAATCAGAGCACCGCCGGGGGTGGTGCCTTCTTCCGTAAGGTTGACGATGGCGGGGCAGGAGGGAAGATGCTCGAGGGTAATGTCGTCCATCGAGACATACCAACTTGAAGTGGGACGCAAAGCACGGATGGCCACATAGTTGCCGTTTCCGGTATAAGAGCCGAGGGAGGTGACGTATTCATCGTATACAGTCCCCGACACCTCGACAACACCTACCTGCTGGAAAGTGCTCGCGTCGGTCGGGTCAGTCATTACACCCACCTGGAACACCGGCTGGTAGCTTGCGCTTGTGGCACGTGCCCAGAACTTGAGTTGGAGGCCGTTGAGGGGAATCAAATCGGTGTTAATACCGGGTAGCACCACAATCTCATAGTCACCATAGGTGCCGGTGGTAGTGGTGAGATACCAGTAGAGACCGCGGCTGCCGCCGGGGGTGTGGTTATAACTGCTGCTGGAAGCCACATACGGGTAACCGAAATAATCGGTGCCGTTATTCAAGTGGTACCAGCAATTGACAAAAGTATGACTGGTAGTGCTGCCTGTGCTGACACCCTCCGAAGCCTCGAAGCCCATGGTGTAAGGCAGGCTGTCGAGGAGGTAGCAACGGGTGCGGATGGAGCCGTACATATACATGCTGGTGGACGAAGAGCACTCGGTGGCTACTGCATACTCGTATGCTGTGTTGGGGGTGAGGTTGGCAAAGGTGTAGTAGTGGTCGGTGATGCCCGTGACAGTGTCATTATTCAATATAACACTATAACTATAGTCATTGCTGCCCGACCAGCTGACGGTCACCTCATCGAGGGTGCTGGTGGCAGTGACGTTCTGGGGCGGGTTACACCACTCGTTGGTCAGGTAAATGTCGTCGATGGCAAGATAGCAGGACGAAGAAGGACGCGACCATTTGATGGCGATAAAGTTGCCATATCCCGTAAAGTTGGCAAACGGAATGGCAAATAGCTGCCATGTTGTCGTGATTTCCGTGGAAGAGAAAGTATATAGGGGAGTGAAAGTGCTGGCATCGTTGGGGTCGGTCATCACACCCACGATGGGTTGGGGATGATAACTGGTCGACGTGGTCTTGGCATAGAACGACAGCGTAAGGTCGGACATACTGAAGACCGTAGTGTCGATACCGGGAAGCACGGCGAACTCATTGTTGGCATAATCTGTTGATGTCGTGTGATACCAGTACATACCCTTGGTGCCGTTGTGCACATAGCTGGTTGTATTGGTGATATAGGGGTAGTAATTGTAGGAGCCGGTGGCATCGTTGATGCGAATCCAGCAGTTGGGGAATGCATCGGCATAGGGTACGAGCGAATAATACGGGTCATCCTCAAAGCCATTTTCGTATGGCATGACATCAAGATAGTTGCAAAGTGTACGGATGCTGCCGGGAACATCGATGCTAATGGACGTTGCACACTCCGTAGCAACGAAATAGTTGTACAGGGTGTTTGCAGTGAGCCCGGTGAAAGTGTAGGAGTTGCCAGTGATATTGCTTACTGTGTCGCCATCGAAGATAACCCTGTAGGTGTGTCCAGCTGTGCCGATCCAACTAACAGTAACCTCGTTGATGTTGCTGCTGGCTGTGACGTTTTGGGGGATGGCGTCGCACCAATCATCGGTCAGGAATATGTCGTCGATAGCCAAATAACACGTAGACGACGGGCGAGGCCACTTAATGGCGATATAAAAGCCGTCGCCGGTATAGTTGGCAAACGAGACGGTGAAAAGCTGCCATGCCGTGGTGATATCCGTAGCGGTGAAAGTATGTACAGGAGTGAATGTTGTGGCATCGTTAGGATCGGTCATCACACCCACGATGGGTTGGGGATGATAGCTTGTCGACGTGGTCTTGGCATAGAATGCCAGGGTGAGATTGGAAATGTCGATAACAGAGGTGTCGATACCGGGAAGCACCGCGAACTCGTTGTCGGCGTAAGTGGTGGTGGTGGAGTGGTACCAGTACATACCCTTGGTGCCGTTGTGCACATAGTTGGATGTAGTGGTGATGTAGGGGTAGTAATTATAGGTGCCGGAGGCATCGTTGATGCGGTGCCAGCAATAGGGGAATGCATCGGCATAGGTTACGCTTGAATAATACGGGTCATCCTCAAAGCCATTTTCGTAAGGCATTGTGGTGATGAATCCACATTCGGTGCGCACTTGTACAGGTTTAAATGAACTGGTGTCGCCAGGGCCGCAGATTCCGGCAACGCGGGCGGTATAGAGCGTGTTGGACAAAAGTCCTGTGAAGGAAACAGAATCAACGGTCACCACATTGTCGGAGACAATGGTGTTCTCCTGAAGCAATTGCACCCTCCAGCTGGTGGCAGTGGAGTTGTCAACCCAAGCAAAATCGAAACTGTTGGGAGTGATGTTCGAGACTGTGGCCGCACCGGGTCTGGGGCAGGAGACATTGGGACGGGTCAGCGTGTAGCGCAAACCGTGTGCGGGAAGGGTGGAGTATGGACGTGTGGAATAAGTGGAGGAGACAACGGGGCTGCCCCATGCACCTGTGATGTAGAGACGGTCGTTGCTGGGACCGTCAGTCAGATAGGTGGCAAAGGTGCGTGACGATGCACCTCCCAAATTGACAGAGTCATAGATTATCTCAATGTCTCCGTTGGTGTGGAGCACCACCTGGTAAGAATAAGCGCCATAAGGTTCGCTGTAGGTTCCCAACAGATGGTACTCGATGGTGAAGGTACCTTCTGTAGCATCATACAGATAGTACGCTCCGGCATCGCTATAGCGTCCGATATGGGCATCCTGCTGTAGCAGAGCAGTGATGAAGTAGTCGGACGCATTCGTGTGGGATGCTGTCGTGCCGCTTGTGCTTGAGGCATTCAGGCGGATGAATCCGTTGGCGGAAAACGCAATGTTTGACCCTGAGGGGAATGTGTTTTCGCCAAAGCCAAAGGCAAACGGCAACGTCGTGGAGGCGTAGCCGTCGTCCGCTGTGGAGAAAGACAGGGGAGTGCCTGTTCCCACAATGGAGTTGAACGTTGTTGTGTCAACCGACAGAGTGTAATCCGACAAGGATTGACCCTGTGTCACCCATGGGACGCACAGCAACGCCGCAATGAGCAACAATTTTTGTAGATGTTTTTGCATGACATTTACGTTTTGGTTAATAATAATGTTATTTATAATGTTTGTATTGTGTTAATATTGAATTATATAGGTGTTTATACCTTCGGGGGATAATTAATCCAAAGATAGTCATTTTTTTATTAATGACATTTTTTTTTTGACGAAAATGTATTTTTTAACATTTAAATTGTAGTAAAATTTAATGACGTTTGTTTTACACTTTATTGCCACTTGTTTTACACTTTAAAAGTGTGAAACAAGTGTAATACAAGTATGGTAAAAAAGAGAGAGGGGCGGCGCTTCGCGCCGCCCCTCAGTTATTAGGGATTCAACGAATTCCTGTTAGAATTAGCGTACAATCAGTTTCTTGACCATGTTGACGCTGTCGCCGGTGATGCGTACGAAGTAGGCACCCTGGGCGAGGTTGTCGACATCCATCGTCTTGGCGCAGTCGCTGTTGCACTCGAGGGTCTCGGTGGCTTTTTTGCCGTTGCTCCCAAAGGTCGCGACGGCCACGGTGCGGCCATTTATGTCGACGACGGTAATCTTGACCTTTCCGTTCACACCGCTCACGCTGATGGTGGTGGAGCTGCTGGTCGGGTTGGGATAGATGGTGCAGGTGGCTGATGTGACATCGTCGATGCCCTGGCTTTCACGTGTGGTGACGCTGATTCCAGTCCAGTTTTCGCTGAGCCAGTCGGTGCCACAAACGGCCTTGACATAGAAGTCGTAGGGTGTGTTGGCAAAAAGGCCGTTGATGGTGTATCTGCTGTTGTTTGTGGTGACCAGAGTGCCAGTGCCTTGGTCGAAACCCAATAGGCCGTACTCGATAGTCCAGTTGTGAGCCATCGGGTCAGCCGTCCAGATGAGTGTAATGCTGTTGGCTGTGATGTCGACGGCTGTGAGGTCGGTGACGTTGGGGCATGTGGCGGTGGTGAAGGTCACCGTGTCACCCCAGTCTCCTTCAATCAAGTCTGAGCTGCAGAGGGTGCGTATGGCGGCGTTGTATGTAACACCGGCGATGAATCCGTCCACGGTTGCGGGATGGCTATTGATGCGATAAACGCTGTCAAAACCGACATACCAAACGTGGATGTCCCAGTTGGTATCCTCTCCATTGACATTCCAGTTGAAGGTGGCAGAGGCGTTGGTGATGTCGTCGACGGTGAGGTTGTCGGGTGGCAGGCAGGGACGGTGTATGGTGGAGTGGATGCCTTCGGTCCAGATGGAGTAGCCGAGGGTATCGGCAGAGCAGTCCTGTCGCACGCGGAATTGGTAGAGTGTGCCGGGTAGCAGGCCGGTGAAAGTATAGGTGGTGTCGGTGACGGCGATGTTGCTGTCGGGCCAGACGCTGTCGGCTGCGGGCTTGATGGACACTTCGTAATTGCTGCCTGTGCCGGACCAGGTGACGGTGATACTGTCGGGGGCGGTGTAGGTGACAAGAAGGTCCGTGACCCGATGGCACATGGCGTCGAGGGTGATGTCGTCGATATAGGGCTGGTTGGTGTACCAGTCTAACTGCGGCGCCTTGAACGCAATGTAGCCGTGAGGACCAGTGTAGTCGAGGAATTTAACGGTGTGGTAGGAATAGGGATAGCCAACGCCGCCTACCCAGACGACGGGGACGGTATCGACAGCCACAAAGGTGTTGGTGTCCGTGGGGTCGCTCATCACGCCCGCCACGACACAGGCGTACTGCATTTCAGAGTGAATCCAGAGTGACACCTTCAGGCTCGAGGCTGGGAAGAGGGTGGCGTCGGTAAGGGGCATGACGGCAATATTGCCGGTAAGCATACTCATCGACTGCCAACCTCTGTGGGCGTATGTCGGGTTGTCGTAGACGATGGGGTAGCCTCTATGCGAATAATCAATCGTCGGGTTGTAGTACTGCCAGCAGTCGGGCAGGTTGTTGACGCTTGCCGTGGGGTAGGTGTAGCCTGTCGGCCCTTCAAAACCCTCTACGTAGGGCAAGTCGGTGAGAGGGGCGCACAGAGTGTGGAAAGGCACAGGGTAAGAGGGGTAGCCCTCTCTGCCGCTGCAGCTGGCAACGACCACCAGTTCGTAGTCGGTGTCGGGGTTTAGTCCGAATATGGCACAATCGTTGCTGTGTACATAATAGGGGGTAACAGAACCTATATCGAAACCGGGCTCACCGATATAGACCAGCCAGGTGTCGGCATTCGCAATAGCGTTCCAAGTGGCATACACGCTGTTGTAAGTGGTGCGGGTTACCCTGACGCGCTGTGGTGTGGGGCATCCTGCGGCTATCCGCAGCATCACGTTGTCGAGGGTGAAGCCGTTGGACTCACTCATTGCGGTGTCGGGTGGCGGTGGGGCTTGGATGACAATATATTTCCCATTGCCCACATAATTATCAAAGGACACCGCGATATGATGAAGGGAGTTGATGGGCTCGTCGCTGAGGTCGATGGTATCGACCGGCACAAAGGTGGAATCGGTGGAGATGTCGGATGCGACCCCCACCACCACACAGCTATGGGGTATAGGTCGGACAGAGGCATCGGGGCGCTTTACCAAGAAGGAGAGCTCCAGCCGGGCTACATCCACCGAGTTGTCCAGCTTGGGCAGCGCAGCCCAACTGTAGTACTTCACCGAAGAGTGTTGTCTTCCTGCAAAGGCCAAGCCGACGGTATCGTTGCCGATGAAACACCTTATGGGGTAGGGATAGGTAAGGGTGCCTGTTGTGCCTATCAGGGCGGTCATGCCTCTGTGCCAGCAGCAGCTGATGGCGGAGTCTCTCCCATGTCCATAGCGCTCAAAGTCCTCGGAGTAAGGCAGGTCGGCATAGGTGAGTGGGTGGCACTCGGTCTGAATGCTGTCCATCACATACATGCTGTTTCTTCGGGAGCACTCGGCGGCAACGGAATAGATGTAGTCCGTGCTGTCGGCAAGGCGATTGAAGGTGTAGAAGGTATCGGTGACCCCTCTCACGGTGTCGGTGCCTAAGACGACGGTGAAACTGCTGTCGTTGCTGCTCCACATCACGGTCACCGAAGTGTCGGTGGAGGAGGCATGCACCCGGGTGGGTGGGTAGCACCACTGGTCGGTCAGGAACAGGTCGTCGAGCAGTGCATCGCTGGAGTTTCTGGGTAATAGGCTTCGAAGGGCAATATAACTGCCTGTGCCGGTATAGTTGGAAAAACTGACGACATACAATGTCTCCCAGATTGTCAGCCTAACCGTGTCGACAGGCACAAAGGTGTTGGAGTCGTTGATGTTCTCCATCACCCCCACAACAAACCGTGTGTTGGTGTCGCTGCGGGACCTGACCTTGGCATAGAACGCCAGAGTGAGGTCGCTCATGTTGAATATATTCGTGTTGACAGGAGGCAGTATGGCATGCTGGTGCGTGCAGAAATCATTGTCGTAGCGTAATTCCCAGTACATGACGGTGTGGCCATGAATTGTGCCAGTTGAGGGACGATCGATATAAGGATAGTAGTTGGCGTTAGCGTTAGACGGGGTAGAGTTGAAACGCCTCCAGCAGGTGGGGAAGGCATCGTAGTAAGAGGTGACGCGGGGCTCGTGGTATGGCTCGTTCTCGAAGTCGTTGAAGTATGGGAGGGTGTTGATATAATAGCAAGGGGTTTGGAAATAGGTTGATGACGGGATGCTGGTGTCGCCCTCACCACAGATGGCACGCACGGTTACATCGTAAAAAGTATTGCTGTCGAGGGAATGGACGGTATAGAAGGTGTCGGTCGCATAGTAGATGCTGTCGCCCACGGTGAGTTCCCACGCAGTCTCTCTGCCGCCTCGTGTCCATGAGATGGTGGCGCTGCTGGTGGTGATGTTGCGGGCCTTGATATTGTCGACGCGGCGGCAGATGGGTACGTTGTCCAAGTGTATGTCGTCGATATAGGCACTCCAACCTATGCCGGTATCGGGACGGTTGGCACGGATGGCGATATACTCCCCGCTGCCGTTGTAATCCTCAAGGTTGACAGGGTATAGGTCCCAGTTGGTGTTGGAGTAATCCACTTCGATGGTATCGACATACTGGAAGGTTGCGATGTCTGTGGGGTCAGTCATCACGCCCACATAGAACACAGGGGCATAATAGACGGCCTCAGTCCTTGCCCAGAAGCTCATGTTCAACGTGTTGATGGGGTTGGTGGCGACATTCACCCGTGGCAGGACGATAACCTGATAGTCGGGAGCCTGAGTGGATATGCCGGCACTGAACGCAAGGCCGCGGTTGCCGCTATGGGCTCTGTTGCTGATGTAGGGAAACCCATTTTGGGTTAAGCTGTTGTTCAGGTAGTGCCAGCAATGGATGACGGGTGTCTCGCTATAGGTACCCATGGGTAGCCTGTCAAAGTCATAGTCGAAGGGGATGGTGAGGTGGGTGCAGGGGGTGGTGAAAAAGACCGAGGCGGCGTAGCTGGTGTCGCCGCAGTTGGGCGTGACGCGGAACTCGTATGTTGTGTTGGACTCCAAGTACAGGGAGGTCAACGGCAGTTCGGTGCTGGTGATGCCTTCCACATAGTTCCAGCCGGTGGAATCAACCATGCGGTACTCCACACTCCAACCCGTCTCCTGATAGCCGGGAATCCACTTTAGGTACCAGTCACCCTCGGCGATGGTGTCGATATACACGAAAGGAGGGAAACAGGTGTCCCAAAGGCCGCAATAGACATCGCCACTGGTGAGGAGGCGAGTGTTGCTGCGCATGTTAGTTCCCACAGAACTCATCGTGTATGGGCCGACAGTAGGATGTGGTCTTCCACCCCAACAGGTCATTTGTGTTGCTGTCGTCTCGTGGTGGAAGGTAAAGTTCGAACTGGCAGCATGATCGAATTTCTTCTCGATGGTGACACAGAGGTTGCTCTCTCCGTCATACTCGAATAGTCCCTGATTGAACAGTACATAGTTCCAGCCCGGCGTACCGAAAGCAAGCGAACCGGTATAGACCATTTGCTGGCCACCAACAAAGCTGTTGGTCATACTGTCGAGCGTGGTATGAGCCAGATAGACGGTGCAGTTGGTGGCAAACCCCGCCGTCTGGTTATAAGCATAGTCGAAACCGATGCCCTGCAGCGTGGTCGGACCGCTGACGGGTATCTCCGAGGCTAAGAAGAGGTGCTGGACGTAGGATGTGGGAACCGTTGCGCTATAGGGGAACATTGCGTTAGCCCCTGTTCCGGGATTGCCCAGAGAGAGGGTGTCGCCTGCAATGTCGGTGGTGTCCCAATCTACGCAGGGCAATGCTTGGGTGCTGAAGGTCGTGGTATAGGCGGCGCCGCTGTCGTCGCCACACACGGGGACTATCGACAGCCAGTAGGCAGCGTCGGCATCGAGGCCTGTCAGTATCATCTCGGGGGCAGTGGTGGTGAGGGCGGTGGGTGTGGCGGTGGTGTCGTCGTCGGGGCGGTAGCTGACAATATAGCCTGTGGGGGTTCCGAAATGGTAGTCATATCCCCAAGTCATGCGGGCCGCCGAAGCGGTGGTCTCGACGTGCATTGCCGTGATGGGCACACAAGGCGGACGCTCAGCAATGGTGATGTCGTCGATATAGATGTAGGGATTGCGTGAGCCAACGTTTGGCGGCAGTGGCTTGAAGGCTATGTGGCCGTGCGGACCCGTGTAGGAGGCAAAACCCGCCCCGGAGTGCGAATAAAGGCCAGTGACTTGGCAGGTGTCGACAGGCACAAAGGTGTTGGTGTCGGCGGGGTTGCTCATCACGCCCACCACGATAGGGGTGTATTGATCGTGTGACCGCATCCAGAAGGACACATGCAGGCCAGAGACAGGGAAGAGGGTGCTGTCGGTGAGGGGCATGACGGCTATTTGGGTCCTCCTACTGGAAATGAGGCTCAGCGAGTTGTTGCCGCTATGGGCGTACGAAGGGTCGCCATACACAATGGGATAGCCGAGATATCTCCAATCATTGCCACGGTAGTAGTGCCTCCAGCAGGAGGGTAGATTGTTGTCGGTCGCTGAGGGGTAAATGTAACCGTCCGCTGAGGGGTAAATGTAACCTGTAACGTCTTCAAAACTCTCCACGAATGGCAGGCTGACAATGGGGGTACATAGCGTGCGGAAGGGAGCGGGATAAGAGGTATAGCCCACATTGTCACTGCAATTGGCCGCCACCACCAACTCGTATTCTCTGTCGGGGCTCAGACCGCCGATGGCGCAGACGTTGTTGTGGAAAAGTTGAGGTGTGACAGTGTCGATGTTGAATCCGGGTTCGCCGACGTACACCAGCCAGCCCGTCACCTGATTACTATCTCCAGACATTGGCTGGTCCCACGTGGCAAACACGCTGTCGGCGGTGGTGCGAGTCACCCTGACATGCTGCGTTGTAGGGCATCCGACATTCCTCCGCAGCAAGACGTTGTCGATAAAGAAGGAGTTGGATGTCGACGACGCAGAGTCTGGTGCTGCTGCCTGGATGAGGATGTGTTTGCCATCACCCTCGTAGTTCTCAAAGGTCACTACCACGGGATGAAAGGAGTAGACCTGCTCGTCGCTCAGGTCGATGGTGTCGACTGGCACAAAAACAGTGTCAGTGGTGAGGTCGGACGAGACACCCACCACCACGATTGTTTGATACTGGTCTGAGCTGGGACGCTTTACCAAGAATGATAGCTCAAGGTTGGTGATATCCACCGAGTCGTCCACCCGCGGCAGCGCAACCCAGTTGTAGTACCTGCTCGATGAGCTGCTTGTCCCAAAGAGGGCGAGGCCGACTGTGTCGCCATTGATATCTACTCTTTCGGGAAATGGGACGTAGTTGTCACTGATTCTGCCCAACAGGGCAACCACACCCCTTTCCCAACAGGGGCTGATGGATGCTGTGCGCCCATATCCATAGCTCTCAAAATCCTCGAAGAGGGGCAGGTCGCGGTAGGTGATGTGCGATGGACACGCAGTGCTGAAAGAGTCCAACACTGCAGTGCTGGTGTCGCCCGAATCACAAATGGCACGCACGCTGACAATGTATTGCGTGTTGCTGTGAAGGGTGTTGGTAGTATAGGAGTTGGAGGTTGGATAGTAGGTACTATCACCTATTATGAGTTCCCAAAGCGACTCTGTACCGCCATTGGTTCAAGAGATGGTGGCATTGTAAGTGGTGATGTCGCTCACCGTAACTCCCGTGGGGGCTGGACAGGTGACAATTTGCGCATTCAAAGCTTGTGATGTGAATAATAACACAAGCATCATTATAATTCTGTAGAACCTCCGCATAATTTAATGGTTTGATAATTAATGTTTCACTCTCATCCATTCATACATCATCTTATTTTCTTGGCTGCAAAAATACATATATTTTTTTATTTCTTGTTTTTTTTGAGAAAAAAATATAAGGTTTATTGATTATTGGGCATTTATTACAATTATATGGAGCGTTAAATAAAAAAGGGGGATGGCTTACGGCCATCCCCCTTTTGGGTATTAGGGAGATAATTTCTTATCTGACGATCAGTTTCTTGACCATGTTGACGCTGTCGCCGGTGATGCGTACGAAGTAGGCACCCTGGGCGAGGTTGTCGACATCCATCGTCTTGGTGCAGTCGCTGTTGCACTCGAGGGTCTCGGTGGCAACGGTGCGGCCGTTCATGTCGACGACGGCAATCTTAACCTTTCCATTAACACCGCTCACGCTGATGGTGGTGGAGCTGCTGGTCGGGTTGGGATAGATGGTGCAGGTGGCTGATGTGACATCGTCGATGCCTTCACCCTGAGTGCGGAAGTTGGCAGTGACGTAGGCACTGTAGTTGCCGTCGCCACAGTCGGTGCGGACACTGACGGTGTAGTTGGTGCGGCGGGTGAGACCGGTGAGGTTGGCACGCGGTTCGCTGACAGTGGCATCGCTGACGGTGCT
>JAFXMW010000070.1 GCA_017530105.1 Bacteroidales bacterium | reverse complement strand
TTGTTGTTTTCTTCCATTGTTGTTTTCTGTTTTTTTGATGATTCAAGAATTTTTGTTCACTTCTCTCTTGCGCCCTCTCCTTCCTCCTGCAGAAAGGTCGGACAAGACGCTTTTCATCCGGATTTCGATGCAAAGATAAAGAAGTTTATTTTATAAACCAAATTATAATGTAAATAAATGTGGCAAAACGACCTTGCATTATGATTTTTTAAGATTTCTCGCGCGCGCGTACAATATTAATATATGCGCACCCTTGAAATCAATAGAAACACGGCCGAAACAGATAGAGATATGGGGTGTGCTGCCCAAAGCTATTGTTTGACCATTCTATTTGTGGCTTTTGGTGTTGTCATTGCATAGCTTTGGTGTTGGAAAATAATTTATTTTGCAAAGTAAAATAATTTATTTTGCTGTGTAAAATAATTTATTTTAGTCGGTAAAATAATTTATTTTACTAGACCATCTCATAGCTCTAACAACACCAGATGCATGAGATGACCAAACCACATGTGGTTTCTAGCGCCAGAGAATGCCATTTGTGCCAACTTCCCACTCGACCGCTTGCCGAAACATGTAAAACTTTTTCAACGTGCCACACATGAAAAAACAACATTATTTTGTCCTTTTGAAAAAGAATTTGTATATTTGCGACGAATTATTGAAAAAGCTGGCACGTACAAGAAAAATACATCGACAAACATGAGAGTGCTGATTGTGAACACTAGCGAAAAGACGGGAGGAGCCGCCGTAGCTGCCCGACGCCTTTTGAAAGCCTTGGTGGACAATGGCGTGAAGGCCAAGATGTTGGTGCGCGACAAAGAGAGCGAAGACATCAAGGTGGTGGGGCTGCCGGGCGGTTGGCACCGCCAGTGGAACTTCCTTTGGGAGCGATGGTGCCTGTTCTGCCATCTGCATTTCCGCCGCAAGCATCTTTTCGAAATCGATATGGCCAACACAGGCTACGACATCACGTCGTTGCGTGAATTCCAGGAGGCCGACGTGATACACCTGCATTGGGTCAACCAAGGGATGCTCTCGCTGAAAAGCATCCGCAAGATACTGGATAGTGGCAAGCCTGTGGTGTGGACGATGCACGACTTGTGGCCAGCCACCAGCATCTGCCACTATGCCCGCAGTTGCGAAGCCTATAAGTCGCAATGCCAGCATTGCCCGCTGCTGCCGGGCGGAGGCGGCAAAAATGACCTCTCAGCCCGCGTGTGGAAACGCAAGGAACACATGCTGGACGGCAAGCGGATAGCTTTTGTAGCCTGCAGCCAATGGCTTGCGGGCGAGGCTCGGCAAAGTGCATTGCTGAAAGGACAAACCGTGACGAGCATCCCCAATGCCATCGACACCCGTCTCTTCTGCCCCGCTGACAAGCAAAAGGCACGTCGCGACAGCGGTCTGCCTGAGTCAGGACGGCTGATTCTTTTCGTTTCGCAACGCGTGACCGACCGCCGCAAAGGAATGAATCACTTTATAGACGCCATCAAACTGCTGGCAGAAGAGCATCCCGAACTGAAGAACGATACCGCCATCGCCATTCTTGGAGGCCATTCCGAAGAACTGAAAGACCGTCTGGCCCTGCCCGTTCATTCGTTGGGATACGTGAGTGACGCCAAGCGCATTGCGGCCATCTACAACGCAGCCGATGTGTTCGTGCTGCCTTCGATGGAAGACAATCTGCCCAACACCATCATGGAGTCGCTAGCTTGCGGGCTTCCCTGCGTGGGATTCAACGTGGGCGGCATTCCTGAGATGATTGACCATCAACGCAACGGATATATCGCTCAAGCTGCTGATGCCGTTGATCTGGCTCGCGGAATCCGTTGGGTGCTCTGCGAAGCCGACTATCAGGCGTTGTGCCATCAAGCTGTGGCCAAGGTTGCCAACTGTTATTCGGAGCAGAGCGTTGCGCTGCGCTACACCAATCTATATGAAAAGGTGATATGCGAGAAATAAGAAAAAAGGTAAGACATAAGAAACAAGAGATATGAACCCATACGCACAAGCCGTCATCCTGTCGGCATCCACACTCAGGATGCTACCCCACATCGCCCTCTATCTGATGAAAAAGCGTCAGATAGACGCCGACTTGCGCAAATACTCAGCCGATGGAACGGGAGTGGGGGCATTCATCAAAGTGTGCACACGCCAGCGCGTGTTCCGCAACCTGTTCTACTACCGACTGGGCGAATATGTGTCTGTGTTCATCAAATGGCTGCTTCCGCCCGAACACACACTCACCATCTGGTGCCCTGAGATTGGCGAGGGTTGTCACTTTGAGCATAACTACGCCACCTATCTGAACGCCGAGCGCATCGGGCGCGACTTCTATTGCCTGCATCTCGTCACACTCGGAAACGACTCGCAAGGCCAACGTCCCGTCATTGGCGATGGTGTGAGCATCTATACGGGCGCCACCGTCTTCGGCGGCATTCACATTGGCGACAACGTGACGATTGGTGCCGGAGCCGTCGTCAGCAAAGACGTGCCGGCAAACTGCACGGTTGTGGGCAATCCCGCCGTCATCGTTCGAAAGGATGGCGAAAGAGTGAACATCAAACTCTAACACCCCATCACCTAACATCCAACACCTAACATCCAAACTCCAAATGCCTAAAATAACCTACATCACCATAACCTACAATGCCAGCAGCGTGCTCCAGCCCACACTCGACAGCGTGGACTGCCAGACCTATCGGCATATAGAACATATCATCGTGGATGGCGCATCCAAGGACGACACCCTCGCGTTGGCCCAACAATACAAAGCCTCAACCGAGGCGAAGGACAATGGGCACACCGTCGTTATCCTCTCCGAACCTGACAAAGGAATCTACGATGCC
>JAFXMW010000069.1 GCA_017530105.1 Bacteroidales bacterium | reverse complement strand
CTCCCGTTGTCCTCGGGGATTTCCACGGTGTAGAGGATTCTGTCTATCTCAAAATTGTCTGCTGTCAGTTGGCGTAAGAATGCTAATTCTTCCTCGTACCCATCTCTACCCTCTATCTCGCTTATTGCATTCTCTATTGCTTCTTCCATATTATAATCGGCTCCTCTCGCATTCTCAAAAACACGCAGCAGTGCCGAACGCTTTTCTCCTTCTTCCCAGTTGTCTCTGACTTCTTCCCAATCTACCTCATATCCGCTCTCTGCGTCACTAAACCACACTTTCGGGAGGTTTTCAGCATAGTGTCGTCCTATCCCCTCAACCTCGGTCACATAAGTACCCCAGCCGAAAGCCTGTGCGCCCTCGCCTTCGCCCATGTGTGTATGGTCGAACGCCTCAAAATCCGCTCCGCTCCCGTGGTACACCCTGTGCATCCTCACCTGCTCCGCGTTCACCTCTTCGCGTTCTGCAAGCCCTGTTGTGTCTACAAACTCACCTGAATTTAATGCACCCTTTATACTACGCACAATGTCTGCAAGAGGCTTGCCAAATGCCTTGCGCAAATCTGTTTCTGTGTAGTAATACTCTACAATATGGGCCTTGCCGTCATTGTTTATACCTCTATTGGTATCTCTGCTCTTGGCAATAACAACACTTATTCCGTTGTCCTCATTTCTGTAGTCAAAATTCGATACCGTTGCATTGTGGTTAGCCAAGCGGATAGTTACATCTTCGCCATTTGGAGTTGTAAAGAAAGCGTACTCGCTCCCACTGCCTTCCCTCTCAGCACCTAACGCCTTGGCAAGGTCGCCGATAAATGTGCGCAGCGGTGTTTGCGATATTTTTTCTATCTTTTCTGCCAGTGTATCAAGATTTTTTTGTATCTTTGCACCATCAGCACTCGAAACGACGGTTCTACGATGTTTCTGATTATCAGAAATGGAGACGGTTTTAAGTGCTCTTTTTTGTGCCTTATTCAGCGTTACGCCCTTTCCGTTGCCCTCATCCATCACCCGCTGCCCCTCTTCGCTCTCCGTCACAACGTCAATGCCAGCCTTGCGCAGCAAATCGACAATGGCATCCCGCAGCCTCCGCTCTTTCGCGCTGACCCTTGCAGCCTTTCCGTCCGCTCTCTCATACAGCATCACGTTCCCCTGCTCGTCCTCGCGTTCAAGCATGGTGCCGAAAAGATTGTCAAATCGCTCGTCTATCGCGTCCGCATCCTTGCCAGTGGGGTAGGGGTAGGTCTCTGCCTTGCCGTTCCACTGCTCTTCGGGTGTGAATGACGAAAGGAAGTCGTTCACCTGCCCTTTGTCCGTCAGCCTACGCTGCACATAATCTTGGAATGCCCGCGCGCCCAACTCCGTCGGGTTGGTGTAGTAGTCCTTGCTCAATGCAGCATCCAGCGCAACAGAACGCTTGCGATAGTCGTCTACATCCTCATTACTAGTTATATAAGAATTTTCTTCACTCGGAATTTGTGGATTCTCGTTTTTTTTACTATCTTTGCAACCGAATTCAAGTCCAAATAACCCACCTCAGCGAGATTCTTTCGCTGTTGGTTTATCAGGGCTTGAATTCGGTTTTTATCAAGATACAATGCTTTGTCTTGCGTAATCCAATTTAGCCATTCTGCGTTATCTTTCGGAAAAACATTTCTAATGCTGTTTATTTCAAGCACACGTCCATTTACACTTGGGCGGATGGCAAGTCCGACAATAAAGTTTTTTCCTTTATGTTGTATCTCTACAACAATATTTTGTGTCTTTTTCTCATCGCCGTACTTGAATACTGCTATTGGGTCGTTTATGGATTTTACCAAGTCTTTGACTTCTGATAAATCATAATCATGACAAAAACCGCTTGATTTTTTATTCAGCTTGGTCGCACTTAATTGTATCGGTGCATCTGCTATACCTGTACTTAATAAAACACCACTCGGTGGCTAAGTGTGCTCCACCATCCAGTGCATTATCTGCTCCTCGGTCGGATTTGTGTCGTACACCCACACCAGCATTGCGCACACCAACTCCTCGCTTCCCAGTATTACTGGTATAGTGGAAGCCGTTCGGGAGTTGAGTCCTTGCTTCTTCAATAAGTGCGCTAATCCCATTTGAAATTTCGTCGCCTTCATTGTCTATAAGTTGGTTTATTTCTTCGGCAATTCTGTCCGGGTCTTTCTCTATATCAAACGCACGAACAGCCGAAATATTACCCAACTCCACATTATTAATATAATAACAAAGTGGTTGGCCGTGAACAATCCCATTTCCAACGGCGATGACGCAACTCATCAGCCATAAAACCGTGCTATCTCATTTTTTTATAGACATCATACAGCCTTTTCAGTCCGGATTGGGGCTGTACTCCTTTCCTTAAGGTTTGTAGGGTTGCGTGGTGTCGTACTCGCCGTACTCGCAGCCTACGTTTTCCACGTGGATGCGGTCGAGCAGTTTGCCGCCTACATATAGGCACACTGTGCCGTGTCCGTTGCCACCGTTCCACAGGCGGTTGTGACGTTTGAGGCCATTGGGAGCCTCGTAGTTCACCAACAGCATATCAGACTTCTCACACACAATGTCCGTCACCATGCGGTTGCGCCATGTGCGCTGTTCCACATGCCAGACAATCTGCGTGTCGGTCTCGTAGCATTTGAACTTGGTGCGGCATCCTGTCCAGAACTTGGAGAAATTGAACTCATACGCCTTCCCCTCATACCAAAACGCCGAAAGCAATTGCCGCGGCAATGCCACCGGTCCTATCTTGGGCCGTCCACCACCAATATCGAACACGCTGTTCGTCAGTCTACGACCCGTCAGTTCGCTTTTCAAATTACATGACGAGAGCCACACCCACGGGGAGGTGAAATCCTGTCCCCAGTTCTTGTCGGCGTAGCCGTAGCAGTCTTCGGGACGGACGACATATCGCCTGCCATTGAAGACAATCTCCCCTTCGTAGGCGGTCTTCATCCCTTCGGCATGCCAGAACATCTCAAACAGCTGCCAACGGCGCATCGGACGGCTGGCACCATAGCCCACATTGAAGGCCACCTGTTTGCTGATGCTGAGTTTCCACGACATCTCGCCGCTATCGCACATCCATTCAGGGTGTGCCTTGGCCTGCTCGGGCGTGATGGATATCGAGCCACAAATCTCCGTCTCGCACACCCGGCAGTCGTCCGCCACGATAGAGAAAGGCGTCCCCATCTCCACAGTTGTTTCCTTCCAGCCAAAGAAGCGGTGCAGCTGAGCCTTGTCGGCACCACACCAGGCGCCCGCCTTCACCATCAAGTAAGAGGGCTGCAACCCGGCAGTCCTGTTCTCAGGCAGTTGTCCCAGTTGAGGCACAGAGCCTCCTTTGACAGGATTGCACAGGAAAAACTCGAT
>JAFXMW010000006.1 GCA_017530105.1 Bacteroidales bacterium | reverse complement strand
GCAAAAAAGTTGTACATATCAGATTGATGTAATTGCTTCTTTATTTCAATTACAAAATTACTGAAAATCTGCAATATGTACAACTTTTTCTTCATCTATTTATCAACAATATGCTTGTTATTTAATTCCGCCAACGGGTTACTAATACTTCGGCAGGAAGGTCAGGAGCCACTGTCAAGTTGTCACAAGTATTGAACATATATTGATAACAACCGGTCATTAGAGTGGTGGCAGGCAGGACAGGTGCCGTGGTGAGGTTGTTACAATCGTAGAACATGTGATCGTAACAATAAGTAGCCAGATTGGTGGCAGGCAGAGCCGGTGCTGTGGTGAGTGCAGTTTTGCCGAACATATTGGAATAACAATAGTTTGCCAGACTGGTGGCAGACAGGGCAGGTGCAGTGGTGAGGCTGGTGCAGCCATAGAACATATAGGAATAACAATAGCTTGCCAGACTGGTGGCTGGCAGGGCTGGTGCCGTGGTGAGGCTGGTGCAGTTATTGAACATATATTGGTAACAATGGGCATCCAGCCAGGTGGCAGGCAGGGCAGGTGCAGTGGTGAGGTTGGTGCAGCCATTGAACATATATTGGTAACAATAGCCTTGCAGCGTGTTGGCAGGCAGGGCAGGTGCAGTGGTGAGGTTGGTGCAGCCATCGAACAAATGGGCATAACAATAGGGTGCCAATTGGGTGGCAGGGAGGAGCAGCTGTTTGGTCGGATGATTATAGATATCAGTTACGTGATAAAACAGATTGGAAAATGTATATGAATCGTAATAGTCCAACTCTGTGGCGTTCTCATAATCCGTAAAAAGCAAGCTCATTATGTTGCCATAAAGATAGCATTCACCATTAACGGTGAATCTACTACAGGTTCTTAAGACCCTAGTACCTAAAGTACTGTTGGAGTTTGCGGCACGGAAAGAGACCTTGTCGCCTACATTTTCCAGAGTAATATCGGTATTATTGCTATAAGTCGTCCAGCTGTTGCCTCCATCGGTGCTGTACACCATTGTGGCTCCGATATTGGAAGGGCTGTTAAACTTGACCGTCGCACCAGACACTTTGGCCTCGAAGGTGAGCGGGTTGGCAGTAGTAGTTGGCTGTTCGAAGTTCAAATCATTGCCACTGAGGGTGAGGGTGCTGTACTTGCTGCGCTCAATCACCACGTCGCGTCCTGCAGGGGCAGGACCCTTGATGCAAACCGAACCGTCCGAGGCGGTAATGACCAATTTCAATCCGCTGTAGGTGCCTGCGGGCAGGTAGATATAGAAGTCGTGAGATTGGTGTATGCTCTGGTTGCACTCCATAATGGTGGTGTTGGTGCCGTTGGTCACCGAGGTGGTGTTCAGTGTGGCCATCTCAGTGCTGTTGTAGTTGTTCACCTGATAGGTGCCGTTGATGGTCTGGTCGGTAGTCAGGGCGATAGAGGTGACCGTCACATCACTCTTCTGTAAGTGCAGCTTCAGCACACCGCAGAGGTTCGTAAACTGTAGTGCGTTGGAGGTCGAATAGGCGTGCATCGGGAAGCCTCGCAGCGAGCCGTCGACACTCTCCTGCGTTGCGGGAATGGTCACGCTATTCTGGCTGACAACACTATTGGCAGGATAGTAGGCAATGTAGTTATCTCCTGATTCAAATGTGAGGTCCGTGGTGGTGAAGGTTGCCGTTGTGGCATTGCTCTGGGGCGTGGCAGTGAACACGGCATCTGTGCCGCCAGAGTATATCTTCACCTCGTCGCCTGACACCCATTTCAACGCAGTGCCATCAAGCACCGTCTTGGCGTTGTGGATATCTGAGCAGCTCTCCATTGTGGCGGTGAAAGTCGCTACCACCTGTCCTTCTTTCTTACATGAGGTAAAACTCAATAAGGAAACCAAAGCAACCAGTGTTGCAAAAGATACAAAATTTCTTTTCATCTTTCAACTCTTTTAATGGTGATACATCAAGTGAACAACATGTTGTCGTAGTTATGGTTACTATCTGTAACCCCTTCTACGTTGGAGCCACTTCTTGTACTACTCATCTGGAAGCCTTTCTCGATGCGGGCCTCGAACAATTCAACCATAGGAGCGTCATACTCCCGTCTTGTTTTTTTCTGCATAATTAATGTTTTGTATTTTATTTATTGATTAATTTACACCCACTGGCGACATACCGCCAGCATCTCATTTTTTTAAAAACTACATCTCAACCCTCCCAAAACAAGGCCGAAAACACCTTTTCCGTCACCCGACAAGCAAAAAGTTGTAGTATGGGTTAAACGATAGATATTTAACAATTTACATTGAATCATTTAAAACGATAAATTATTCAAATAAAAATGCAAAATACGTATTTTATACAAAATGAAGAGAAAAAAAATAAACCTTCTTCAATTTAATTTAGGGCAGTTCCAGTTCTGGGCACATTCTCTATACCATATCATCCAGCCACTTGTAGAATAAAATACGTATCTTAGCACGAAAAATAAGGTGAGATGGCACGGATTAAGAACATACACGGTGAAATAATCCTCACCCTCCACGAGGGCGAAGAACTCTTCATCGCTGTTCTTTATGGATAAGACCTCACCGATGCCGACCTTGGCAGTGCCAGCACTGTCGGCACAAATATCGACAATGCGATTTCAATGTCTTCTGCCGTTTTACAGTTCTACTTCCTGGCGGAAATTGGCTATCTCCACACGTTTCCAACCTACCTCGTTAAGGGTGGTGCGGAAGTGTTCCTGTGTTTCGGCTTCACCATGCACTAAGAATATTTTCTTCACTTTCTTTTTGTCTTGACAACCGATATAGTTGATCATTTCGCTGTAGTCGCCATGACCCGACAACGACTCGATACGGCGCAGTTCTGCCCGCACCTCGTATTTGTGACCGAATATGGAGACTGTCTTGTCGCCTCGCATAATCCTTGCCCCAAGGGTTTTAGGCTCACAATAGCCCACACAGAGAATGGTGGTGGTGGGGTCGTCGATATGATTGGCCAGATGATGTTTCACACGACCAGCCTCCATCATTCCCGATGCCGAAATGATGACACAGGGCTTGTGACGCACATTCAGTGCCTTTGAGGCTTCCACCGACTGAATATACTGCAGGCGGTCGAAGCCGAAGGGGTCGGGGTCGTTTTTCATGTATTCGAGTATAGGCTTCCCGAAACACTCTCCATGCAACCGCATGATGTTGGTGGCCGAAATGCTGAGGGGGCTGTCGACAAAGACATCAATGTCGGGCAGGAGGTCGGCATGTTCCAATCGGTCGAGGGCATAGATAATCTCCTGTGCACGTCCCACGGCGAAAGAGGGAATAATCAGTTTGCCCTTCTTCTTGGTGCAGGTGTCGAGGACTGCCATGAGCAGCTGTTGTTCGGCATCCTCGATGGTGGTGTGCAGACGGTCGCCATAGGTGGATTCCATAATCAGGTAGTCCACCTGCGGGAACGGTTCGGGATCTTTGAGGATGTGCTTGTCGTAACGGCCGATGTCGCCAGTGTAGCCCAGTTTGATGATACGACGGCCCTCTTTTATCTCAAGGTAAACCATGCTGCTGCCCAGAATATGACCGGCATCAAAGAACTCCACCGTCACCTCCCCCTCGATATTGAACTGCTTATGATACGGCACGCTGATGAAGCATCGCATACAATCCTGAGCATCCTGCTCGGTGTAGATGGGTTCCACAGGATCTTGTCCGAGAAGTTTGCGTTTTTTGTTAAAGGTGTGGGTATCGGCCTCCTGGATGCGTCCGGCATCGGCCAGCATGATGGAGCAGAGGTCGCGGGTGGCTGGGGTGCAGAGGACGGTACCCCTGAAACCTTGTGCATAGATATAGGGAATCAGTCCCGAATGGTCGATGTGGGCATGGGAGAGGATAAGGAAATCTATCTCCTCCGGGTCGAAACCCAGGTCGCGGTTCATGGCATCTGTCTCTAACCCTTTGCCTTGATACATACCGCAGTCAAGCAAAATTTTCAGCCCCTTTTTGGTGGTGATGAGGTGCTTGCTGCCTGTCACCTCACGCGTGGCTCCCATAAATTGCAGTTTCATCGTGTCTCTGTGTTTTTAATGATTATCTTGTGCCGACAGTCTGCCATCACATTAAACAACTCTATATCAACCGTTGAACAACAAACACTACTTTCGGCAATCCGTGGCAAAGATACATATTTTTTTCCAAATGGGATTTTTTTTCTATCTTTGCATTCCCGCACGGATGAAAAGCATGGAAACAGGACGGACATACATTGCCATCGACCTCAAGTCGTTCTACGCCTCGGTAGAGTGTGTGGAACGCGGTCTCGACCCGTTGACCACCAACCTGGTGGTGGCCGATGCCTCCCGCACCGAGAAAACCATCTGTCTGGCCGTGTCGCCATCTCTCAAGCAATACGGCATCGGGGGAAGGGCAAGGCTCTTCGAGGTGGTGCAGCGGTTGCGACAGGTTAACAACCGCCGACGGGCATTGCTTCCCACACGCCGTTTTGAGGGCAAGTCAGTCTCCGACCCCGAGCTGAAAGCCAATCCCAATCTGGAAGTGGACTATCTGACCGCCGTGCCACGTATGGCCCATTACATCCAGTACAGCACACGCATCTACGAGACATACCTGAAATACATCGCCCCGGAAGACATCCACGTCTATTCCATCGACGAAGTGTTTATCGATGCCACCGAATACCTTACCCTTTACAACACCACTGCCCACAAGTTGGCCATGACCATGATACGCGACGTGCTGCACAACACCGGCATCACTGCCACCGCAGGCATCGGCACCAACC
The DNA here is from genome assembly GCA_017530105.1 of Bacteroidales bacterium. Lineage (GTDB taxonomy): Bacteria > Bacteroidota > Bacteroidia > Bacteroidales > P3 > Colimorpha. The sequence continues at coordinate 5,609 of JAFXMW010000006.1, read as the reverse complement.
TCTACCTTTGCAAGGTAGCCATGGACATCATGGCCAAGAAACAACCCGCCGACGCCGACGGTGTCCGCATTGCGGAGCTGGATGAGATAAGCTACCGCCGACAGCTCTGGGACCACCAGCCTTTGACCGATTTTTGGCGCGTAGGGCACGGAATTGCCCGGCGGCTGGCCACTCTGGGCATCGACACCATGGGCAAACTGGCACGCTGCTCCATAGAAAACGAGGAGGCTCTCTACAAACTCTTCGGAGTCAATGCCGAACTGCTTATCGACCATGCCTGGGGCTGGGAACCCTGCACTATGGACAAAATCAAAGCCTACCGTCCCGAAAGCAACTCCTTCAGCAGCGGTCAAGTACTCACCGAGCCCTACACCTTCGGCAAGGCACGCGTAGTGGCCCAGGAGATGGCCGACGCCATGGCCCTTGACCTGGTGTCTAAACATCTCGTCACCGACCAATTGGTACTCTCGGTAGGCTATGATGCCGAGAGCCTTTCCAACCCCGTTATCCGTGCCAAATACCACGGGGACTTGCACACCGACCACTACGGGCGTCAAGTGCCCAAACCCACCCACGGTTCTGCAAGCCTGCCGTCACCCAGCTCATCGTCCAAACTCATCATCGAAACGGTCACAACCCTTTTCGACCGCATTGTCAACCCCGACTTGCTAATCCGTTACCTCAACCTCACTACCAACCACGTGATAGACGAGAGCCTTGCTTCCCGGCAACAACCACCTCAGCAACTCGACCTCTTCACCGACTACGAAGCCCTGGAGCAGCAACGCCAGGCCGAGGCCGAAGCCCGCGACAAGGAACGTCGGTTGCAGGAGGCCCGGCTGCAAATAAAAAAACGTTTCGGCAAAAACGCCATCCTCAAAGGGCTCAACTTCGAGGAAGGTGCCACTGCCCGCGACCGCAACCAACAGATAGGAGGACACAAAGCATGACCCACGATTACGACGACATCATCAACCTGCCCCATCATGTGTCTGTTCACCATCCGCCCATGTCCATGATGGCACGTGCCGCGCAGTTCGCGCCCTTCGCTGCCCTCACCGGTCATTACGCCGCCATCGACGCCACCGCCCGACGCGTGGCATCAAAAGAACAGCTACGCCTTGCCGACACTGATGAAAACGAGCCCCCCTACCCTCCTCTCAACGACTAACCCTCCCCCACTGAAAACTTTTTTCTTTTCATTTCACTTTTTATTAGTATCTTTGTATGATTTACGGGGAGCAGTACCGCTACCCTAACCCTTATGTAAATCAACACATAAAACACAAATTAATCATGGCACTGAAAAGAGTAATGGTTCTTACCGGCGGCGGCGACTGCCCCGGTCTCAACGCCGTCATCCGCGGCATAGTCAAGCGCGCCTCCCAAGAGAAAAACTGGGAAGTGATAGGCTGCATCGAGTCTTTCAACGGAGTGCTGCGCGAGCCTACCGAAGTTGTCGAACTAACAGAAAAGAGCGTGGAAGGCCTGCAAATTCAAGGCGGCACCATCCTCGGCACCACCAACAAGGGAGGCCCATTCTCCTGGCCTGTGCGCAACAGCGATGGCACCTGGACCACCGTCGACCGCAGCGACGAGATGATTCGCAAACTGCAGTACCTCGGTGTCGATGCCGTCATCAACATCGGTGGCGACGGCTCCCAACGCATTTCCCTGGGTCTGGCTAAAAAAGGCCTCAACATCGTGGGCGTACCCAAAACCATCGACAACGACCTCTCCTCCACCGACTACACCTTCGGTTTCCAGACCGCCGTGCAGATATGCACCGAGGCCATCGACAAACTCGTCACCACTGCCGCCAGCCACAACCGCGTCTTCATCATGGAAGTCATGGGCCGTGATGCTGGATGGATAGCCCTCCACAGCGCCATTGCCGGCGGTGCCGACGTCTGCCTTATTCCCGAAATACCCTACGACATCAACAAGATAAAAGAGAAGATAGAGCAACGCTACAACAAACGCCGTGGCTACTGCATCATCGTGGTTGCCGAAGGCGCCAAGTCCAAAGATGGCACCACCGTTGGCACCGAGAGTACCGAAGTGGGTTACCAGCACATCCGCCTTGGTGGCATAGGCCACCAGTTGGCTGCCGACCTCAAATCTGCCGGCGTGGAACACGACATCCGCTGCACCATCCTCGGCCATCTGCAACGCGGCGGCACCCCCGTCGCCTTCGACCGTATCCTGGCCTCCCAATTCGGTGTCCGTGCCATGGAGGAGGTCATCCGCGGCAACTACGGCCAGATGGTAGCCTACCGCCACCCCGACATTGTCGCCGTGCCCCTCGAAGAGGCCGTCCGCGCCCAGAACCTCGTCGACCCCAACGGCAGCCTTGTCCACACTGCCAAAGGACTCGGCATCGAGTTCGGGCAGAGCGCCCCCTGCTGATACATTATTATTCACACAACGAATACTCATTGAAGATAATATCATGAAAACAATGAAACTCATCCTTGCCGCGACCATCGTGGCACTGACCGCAGCCAGTTGCTGCAACAAGAGCGAAGCCCCCAAGACGCTGGTCCTCTATTATTCACTGACAAGCAACACCAAAGCCGTGGCCGAAGAGATAGCCAACCGCCTCGGTGCCGACATCGAGGAGATTGCCTGCGTCAACCCTTACGACACCAATTTCCAAGCCTGCATCCAACGTTGCATGCAGGAACGTGAGCAAGGTGTAACCCCCGACATCCAGCCCGTAAAAGCCGACCTCAGCCAGTACGACATCATCTTCCTCGGCTATCCTGTCTGGTTCGGCACCTATGCACCGCCCGTCGCCAAATTCCTCAACAATGTTGACCTCAGCGGCAAGAAGATAGTTCCCTTCTGCACCTTTGGCAGTGGTGGACTGGAATCAAGCATTGCCGACCTCAAAGCCGAAGAACCCGATGCCGAAATCCTGCCCGGCTACGGTGTCCGTGCCGCCCGCATGGATGCCATGCCCAAGGAGGTGGAGCAATTCCTGATTGCCGGAGGCTTCATCGAAGGCGAATACACACCGCTTGCGGACTTCCCCGAGCAGCATGAAGTGTCCGCCGAAGAGGCTGCCATCTTCGACGCTGCCGTCGACGGCTATCCCATGATTCACGCCCAAGCCGTCACCGTAGCCTCCCGTGCCCTGCCCAATGGCACCGAATACCTCTTCACCGCCGAGGACCTTCCCCGCGAGGACAAGCCCGACATGCCCCCTGCCGGCAAGATGCAGGTCTATGTCACCGTTGCCAACGGCCAAGTTCCCATCTTCACCAAAGTAATCCGATAAAAGACATCCTTATCATCCCTTTCGCGGGCTGCCTGTGAGCAGCCCGCGATTTCATTTTTTAAAAAAAGAAAAAAAAATCATTAATTTTGCATGTTTCAAACAGCGTTCCAGGATTGAAATATTATCACGTATATCATTAAGATTAAACGAATTGAATACAACATCTATTTTTTTTTGCATACAAGGCTAATCATCTTTATATTATATAAAAAAGAGGAAAAAAACATATCATAATAAATCAATAATTAATAAACACAAAAAAATGCACAACAACAAGAAAAGGGAGTACACCTCTCCCACAATGGAAATCATGGACACCCGCGTGGAACGCGGCTTTGAAGGTTCAACCACAACCGATGATGCATTCACCAACCCCACCGGCAACGACCGCTACAATATGGGCGACGGTATTGGACACAGATTTAGTTGATTCTTAAAAAACGCTGCAAGATGAAAAAGTATTTCTATCGCACCGCCACATTCATGTCCATCGTGGCACTGTTCTCGCTCGCCTCTTGCCAGAAAGAAGAAGACGGCAAAGTGCTGTTCACCGGCTCAATCGAAAAAGCCACCGTCGACAGCAAGACCTCCATCCAAATCGACAATGCCACCAACGAAGGCATGGTGGTATGGGAATCCGGCGACCAAGTGGCCATCTATGACCAAGGTGTCTCCTACACCCTCGAAGCCATCCCCACCGGCGACTACACCACCGCCGACTTCACTGGCGACGCCACCCCCTACGGCGGCCCCTACTACGCCATCTACCCTGCAGGCATTGCTTCGGGTTCCGAGAGCATCACTCTCCCCGCCGAACAGACCTGCTCCAACGGCACCCACTTCACTGCACCCATGTATGCCTACTCCACCACCAGCAACCTGGTGTTCAAAAACCTCTGCGGCGTGCTGCAACTCAATCTCCCTGCCGTAAACAAGACCATCGCCCGCATTGAGCTCACCACCCCCAACAACAACATCTGCGGCGACTTCGCAGTCAACTACAACAACGGCGACCCACGGCTGAGCTGCACCGCCAACGGCGGTCACAAGTTGACCCTCAACTGCGGCGAGCAGGGCATGGACTGCAGCAACGGCCTCACCTTCTACATCTACCTGCCCGCCGGCGACTACAACAACATGACCTTTGACATCGAAGCCACCGACCACAGCTACTGCCGCAAGCATTTCGAAGATGCCAACAACCCCATCACCATTGTCCGCAACACCTACTATCCCACCACCCTCAGCAACCTCTCCTTCATCGCCCCCGCACAGCTGGTCGACGGAGAAGCCTTTTCGGGTGTTATGATGAGCCATCACGAGTTGAGAAATCTAGTGTTCGAGTACAAAAGCACTCGCCCCGCCAGCACCAACGGTCTCCTCTCAACCAGCAATTCCACCCCCATCTACTACACCATTGAAAACACTACAATGATTGTCTACACCCCCGCTGCCCAAATGTACGCCAATCCCGATTGCGCTTATATGTTCTTTGAGACCTTTGGCGGCAATGTAGAACAAATTGATTTTGGCACAGGCTTCAACACTGCAAATGTAACTACAATGTCCAACATGTTCGGTGGTTGCACCAACCTCACAAGTTTGGATATTTCAAGTTTCAACACTGCAAATGTGGCCAACATGTCGTACATGTTTTCCTACTGTCTAAACCTTGGGAACTTAAACCTTTCAAACCTCAACCTTCAGTCCGTCACAACTATGGCAGGAATGTTTAGTCGCTGCGGCGTCCAGACGCTGAACCTTTCGGGTGCTACCACATCTTCTGCCCTGAACAATGCCACCAACATGTTTAATTACTGCGAAAACCTGTCTGGCACACTTGATCTTTCCGGAATCGATCTGAGTACAATCAACTGGTGGAACAAAGTTGGCATCTTCGGCAACACTGCCACGAACGCCTCATTAACCGTCCTGTGCACACAAAATACCTATAACGCACTCAATGACGGGCACAGTTCTGACTATGGCTTAGCAGGCAACAACCATATCACACTTCAGGTGGTTGAATAAAAAGCCTACAGGATTCGCGGTTCAAGCCGCACACCTACAAAGAACGCTGCAAAACAACCTTGCAGCGTTCTTTCTTTTTCAGAAGAGAGACCACTCCATACTAACTTTTCCTAAATTCCAGTTACAAGTGCAACACTAAGTAAAAAAAGAGTATCAAAATTTGGTACTCTCAGGTAAAATGACTACTTTTGTGTTGTCAAATGAAAAGATATAATCACCTTACCAAAGAGCAAAGATACACAATTTCTGTGTGTCTGAGAAAAAAAATGTCGCTGTCGGCAATCGCAAAATTGAT
>JAFXMW010000068.1 GCA_017530105.1 Bacteroidales bacterium | reverse complement strand
GGAGTACCCGTTTCACCACCAACTATCTTACGATGCCCATCCAGTTCACCTACCATGCCGACCGCCGCCCTACGAAAGGCTTCCATGCCGGCGTGGCAGTGGTACCGGGCATGGCAATCTCTAAGGGAAGGCTGACGCGCCATTTCAGCGGCTACGGCGGAAAAACATGGGATAGCTATAGCTCTGTCACAGGCGATACCACGTGGGGATTTAAACGCTACGATGTGCATGACGAGCAGTCTGTCAAGGTCAAAGCCAAGGTCGATGTGCGGCTGACCGTAGGTTGGGCCAACTGGAGCGTGTTTCTGCAACTCTCCACCGTACCCGTGCTGGCCGACGAGCGCACCTTAGGACTCTACCCAATGAAACTGGGACTCAAGATACAGCTATAGGGAGCAAAAGATGAAGGAATTAGAACCAAGAAACATCGTCAATTTAAACACAATCACACAATTCATCATGAAAAAGAGATTCTTGTTAACATTATTGCTGATGCTTGTGCTGGCCGTTGCTGCTCAGGCACAGGAGAAGAAAGGGTTTGACTGGAAGAAAATGACAGTGGGCACTGAATTTGTTCATAATATCACCAAGGGATACCAATACAGCAATACCACCATCCTGCTCGACCATCCCAACAACAGTGTCGATATCCGAGTGATGTATGACCATGGGCGGTTCTGGACGCTGGGGGTGTACGGTGGTTTCCGCCTGTGCAGGACAACCACGCAAAGCAGCGAGACGGTTCATGCCGACAACTACAGCGGAATCATCAACACCACAACCTATGTCAATGAACCTCAAGCCATATTCGGTATCGAGGCCGATTTGCACCTGCTGCCCCTCATTGGGGCGGACAGCCCTTGGTACGACATCTACGCCATCGGGCGCATAGGCTCTACCACGCAAGACCTTGACGTTACCCTCGGACTAGGTTTCGCCTACTGGCCGTGGAAATGGGGCTGCATCTACGGCAATATCGGCACGGGGGCGGCAGGATTCCCCTACGGCTTCCTCGATGTGCAGGAATTTCGCTTCCAGTTGCGCACAGGCTTCAGTATCAGACTTTAATTTACAGTAAATAATAACAAAACCAAAAGGTTGCGCCCGACACGTACAAGGGATTATGTAATGAAAAAACTGTTTGTCATGCTGTTTGTTGCCACTTCGCTGTTGGCAGTGTCATGCAAAAAAGACACCACCGTTAAACTCACTGGTACCCAATGGGTAGGTAAGGTGACCATTGGTGAATTCAATGGCTCCTACATTATGTCGTTCCTTACGGATTCGACTGGCAAAATGGACGTTTCGTTGAGGGGCGGTGGTGAAGACGAGGACTTCACACTGCCGTTTACCTACACCTTCGACGGCAAAGAAACTGGTGTGCTGAATATAGAGGACGATATTGCTGACACTTTCCACTACAATGCAGAAAACAGCACTATCACCCTGTTTCTTAGTTCCGAAGAGGCGGAGGAACCGACCATAAGCAGCATTGTCTTCTACAAGAAGTAATTATCCTGTGCTCACCTTTTTTTCTTTGTATGTGAGAAAAAAAACGTATTTTTGTACATTCATTGAACTGTAGTCCGTAGGGTGTAAAATACACGCCAGGACTATTTGATAAGTTTAAAATTAAATTGTTATACCAAAATTAAAGGTTGCGCCCGGCACGTATCAGGGCAGTGAAAAAATGAAAAAAGCACTCACAATTATTGTCGCACTTGTCATGGGCGTTGCCGTAGCTAACGCGCAAAATTCTTTCAACACTCCTGTGGCTGACGAAAACACCAACGGTGAAATGATTGAATTGTCCGAAGCCATCCCTGTCGACATGAGCCAGCCCATGCAGCTTACCGACGCTTCCTTTGCCGATGAACAGGCTGTCCAGTCTTTGCTCGCTGACTATGTGGACAACCCCAAGCAGACTACCGCCGCCATCCTGAACATCCTGCTCGGTGACTTCGGCGTGGGCCACTTCTACACAGGTCAGACCCTGCGTGGTGTGCTGGACATCATCTTCTGCTGGACGGGCATCCCTGCCATCATTGGTCTTGTCGAAGGCATTATTTGGTTGACCGATACAGAGGAGGAGTGGGCTGCCCGTGTTGAGGGGTGGAAAAATAAGAGATAGGGTTCCCCCACTGTTTCAAACAGGAAAGGGCGTCCAAAGGTTTGGGACGCCCTTTCGTGTTGCGGGTGGCTGCGACTATCGAGTCAGCATATATTGCAGCACTTGGCACAGGCGGGTGTTGGTCTCGGATATTTCACCGCTGCCATCGACTGAGATGAGGCGGCCGGAGACTTTGTAGTAGTCGAGTACAGGGCGAGTCTTGGCTTCGTATTCTTCCAAGCGGTGACGGATGACCTCCTCGGTGTCGTCGCTGCGGTCGGATACTTTGGCTCGCTCGTGGATGCGGTGCACCAACTCTTCCTGCGGCACGTCGATGGAGATGACGGCATCCAGTCGGCGCTGTTTCTTTTGGAAAAGGAATTCCAGCATCTGGCATTGCTGCACGGTGCGGGGAAATCCGTCGTAGATGATGGATGGCTGGGGCTTTTCGGGCAGCGGGTCGTCGGGGCCGAGGGCACAGGCGCGGCGCAGCCGCAGTTCGTCCCACTCGTCAAGCAGCTCGTTGCGTCCGTTGTCGAGGGCTTTGGCTATGAGACTTACCACAATGTCGTCGCCCACCAGGTCGCCACGGTTCATGATGTCTTTGACGCGGATACCTATGGGGGTGCCTTCGGCCACTTCGCGGCGGAGCATCTCGCCGGTGGAGAGGTGGATGAGGTCGAATTTCTCGGCCAGGAGGGAGGCTTGGGTGCCTTTGCCGGCTCCGGGGGCTCCGAAGAGGATGATGTTTTTCATGGCTGGGTGCGTGTTATTTGATGTTGAGTTTCTTTTTCATGTCGGGCGAGAGGGCATCCTTGTGGATGAGGATGGTGATGGTCTTGTAGCGGAAGTAGGCTTTGCTGGCGTAGAACATGCCTTTGTAGTCGCCGTTGTAGGCTCCCCAGCTGTTTTTGACCATGTAGTATTCGTTGCCCAGC
>JAFXMW010000067.1 GCA_017530105.1 Bacteroidales bacterium | reverse complement strand
TTGACTCTCTGTCGGAAGGGATTTGGGTAGGCCACGAAGGTGTTGCCGTCCTCCACCACCTTGATGCGCACGTCGCCCGTGTCTTGAGGACCCGTGTGGACGTAAGGGGTCATAAACGAAGTGTCAACATACTTGGCAATATAAGCCAAGGTATTGCCAGAAGGATTTAGAGTAGTATCATCCACAGTCATACTGAATCTTGAGTAGCCACAAACATACAATATACTGTCGTGCAACACAAGTGCGTTACCTGGCTCGCTTTGGCTTGATATAGAGTTGAAATCTATGTACTGGATAGGATCACCGGCATAGTCCCAGATGAACAACCCTTTTCCCCATTTGTATTGTTCAATATTGATTTCATTGTTCTGCCACTGAATATTATTCTGAAAAGTTGGCAGTGCAAATACGCGGTTGTTTTTACACACGACATCGGTATTGTGAATTGTTCCGTAAAAATTTGAGTATTTGTTGGTAGGAACAATGCCATGAGAGAGGTAGCGACCCGTGCTTTTGTCGAACCGCAAGAATAGTGCGTTATTATTAGCATCCAATTGCACGCCTTCGACAAACATCGAATCCGTAGGTACATCATTAGCGACCGTGGCAATGACAAATAAGGAGTTTGAATCCTCATCAATAGCCATGTCATGGAAATAATAGTTGTAATAGCCATCGTTTGAGGTGTTTTGATAGTCAATCTGCCGGATGTATTGCGGCTCTAAATGGCTGTTATACTTTATCATAAACCCCATGGTGGCTTCCTTACCCTCAAATGCCATGTCCGACGCGCCATTGAGTGAAACCCTGCCACTACCCCTCCTGATGTCATTATAAACCGTTTGGCAGAGATAAATATTATTCTCAGAATCCATCAACAGCCTTCCTTCGGTTGGCACATCGTTATCCCAAAATGATGTATCAGCGAAAACATACTGATATTGAATCAGGCTGTCGAAATGTGGGGAGAATTTCAATATCCGATAATTCGACACTGAAGGCCGATTCTCTGGATAAAACGTGAAACGAGAATGCCCGTTTACCATAATTAACACACCCGACAGCTTTCCATTCTCAATAGAGTACCAACCGTCAAGGAGTGCGATAATATCCGTCGGAACCTGCCCAATGTAAATATTCCCATCACTATCCACACAAAAAGGTCCTCCAGGAAAAGGTTGGTTATCAATACGCCTAGTCGATTCTGGATTTATTCCTCCCGACCTATCCATTGTAATCACGGCTCCATTACTGTCAATCCATGCGATTTGCAAAAAATGGTGTTCCAAGAAGTTGCCATCCAAATCCATGATAGAAAAAGCTGCTGCTGAACCACTAGCTGAACTATCTAATGACATCATGAATGAGCTATTGTCTTTGGTTATAAGCGTATCAAAAAAATACATGTACCCGTCAACGCCACCCGGAACATGAACAAAAGACTCTACATATAATGCCGTATCACCAACAAGATGTATTTCATCAATAGTGCAAGGAAAACCTTGATTTGCATGAAGAACCTTCTTCCATATAATCTGACCATCGGGAGAGAACTTGACAATGGCGCCATTAATATTGTCACATTGAGGTCCATGAGGCGTAATTGGCAACAGGTCTTGTCCGTCAATAGTTGAACCATTGCCGAACTGCCCTGCGACATAGAGATTGCCATGCGAGTCGGTCACAGAACCGACGATGTGGTTATAGGGATAATCTGAGCGACTATAGCCCGAATAGGACTTCACCCAGTCGAAGTGTTGGGAGAAGGCGGGGAGGGAGGCGGCGAGGAGGATTGAGAGGAGGATGTATTTTTTCATAGGGAAATTGGAAATTGAAAGGTGAAAAGTGAAAATTGAAACAGCTAAGAATAATACTTTTTTCATTGTTTGAGGGTTTTGTTTGTTGGTATGTTTCTTTTGTAAATTTCTCATTTTTTTGAGCCGTCACCGCCGAGGGATCGAAGAAGGGGCGAAGAAGGGAGAATCTAATACAGCAGTCCGAACATCCATAGCGGGATGCGGTTTAGGTGTCCTATCTCTATATCATCCACCGCCAGATAGCTATTGGGAATGTCTTTGATTTGCTCGAAGGTCTTGCTTTTGCCTCCCACTTCGAACAGGTACTGGTGGTCGACAAGGAAGTCGCCATGCGCGGGATAATTGACTTCGGCAGTGTTTGCCAGCTGGTTCAGGAAGAAGGTCTCCCGCAGGGTGCCGGTGTCGGCTCTGGGCGTGAGGGCATACATTAGGTTAGGGTTGTTGAGGTATATCTTGTCGGGCTTCGTCAGGTTGTGCAGCCTCTTGTTCTCCGACGTAAGCAGTTGCACCAAGGCAGCCCTCTGCAGCATCGTCAGCATCTTCATCCCTTGCTCCCGGTTGGTTTCGAGCGTGGCATACAGCTCGCTCATCTTGGGTGTCTGCGGTACACATTCTGCCAATATCATCAGCATCCGCATCACTTTCTGCTGCGTGGCGTAGGTGATTTCGTCCACGGCGGGGAGGTCGTCGGTCAGTACGGCTCGGATGACCGATTGCAGCCGTGCGCCGAACCCGTCGCTGTCGCGCAAGTAGAAGGGGTAACATCCATATTTCAGGTATCTGTCGAAACAGGGCAGTATCTTCAACCCCTCGGTGACGCGCATGGCTATCTTGACATGGTCGGCCAGGAGGTCACTGAGTCCGACGGCGGGCAAGTCCACCCCCTTCTCAAACAGGAGGAACTCGCGGAACGACATATTGTGCAGCGTATAGACAATCTGCCGACGCGAGAGGTCCCCTTCGCGGCTGTCCATGCGCAGCATTGAGGAGCCTGTGTAGGCGATGTGCATGTCGGGGTATTCGTCTGCCATGTTCTTGATGACCGTCTGCCAGTGGGGGTAGCGGTGGATTTCGTCGATGAAGAGGTGCGTCCCGCCGTGGTTGTAATGGTATTCCACCACCTCCGACAGGGTGTGGTTGGCAAACCACAT